>CAXUFU010000392.1:0-3348 GCA_964250275.1 uncultured Chthoniobacterales bacterium
CTGCGACATGCGGCTCAAGGTTTCGCCGGCAGCGGTCAGGCGCAGGATCGCGCCGGCCAGGAGCTGCGGAGATTGCTCCGGGACCAGGAGACCGTCCACGCCATCGGTCACCGCTTCGGGAATGCCGCCGTGGCGCGTGGCGATGGCGGGCAGGCCGCTGCCCATGGCTTCGAGGAGCGCGTTGGGAATGCCTTCCTGATCGCCCGAGGCGGTGAGTTCGCTGGGGTGAAGAAAGAGATGCGCCTGCGCCGTGAGGCGCGCCAACCGCTCCTGCGAGCACCAGCCGGCAAACTCGACCTGGCTGGTTAATTCCAACTCCCCTGCCAGCGTTTGCAGCTCCTCCAGGAGCGGCCCGCTGCCCGCGACGATCAGTCTCGCGTGCGGATGGACGCGCACCACTTCGCGCCAGGCTTGCAGGCTGGTGCGCAGACCCTTCTTTGGGATCAAGCGGCAGGCCTGCAAAAGGATCCAGCGCCCATCCGCGGGCACGGTGCGGATCGCCGGCGCGAGGTGTTCCAAGGGAATGGACGTATGGTTCAAGCGCAGTTTGCCGGGGGGACAGCCGAGTTCCGCCAGCCGGTCGAGCAAGGACTGGCTGCGCCCGAGGATCAGGCGCGCGTGGGCAAACACCTCCGCCAGCGTGGCGGGATCGCCGGGCCGGTAGGCCTCGCTGGTGATGTCCATGCCGTGAAAGCTGACGACCAGCGGTCCGCCCCAACGCCGGAGCATCGGCAGATACTTGACCGCCTTGTGTCCGTAATAGACGTGCGCCAGACGCGGGCGCTGCTGGCGCAGTAGATCGACCAGGTTATAAGCCTCGTCGTAAACGGGCGGCGGCGCGGGAGCGGGCGGACGCGGTTTCTCGGGCGGAGGCCACGTTTTCAAGAGGTGCTTGTAATAGAAGCGCCGGATGAAATTGCCGCGCTGGCGCTGCTTGCGGCGCTTGGCGCGCACGGCCGGCGGCGGTTTCTCCATGACGATGACCGGCTCAAACGGGAATTGGTCCGGATGCAGATGGCGCTCGGTGAACACAACCGTCCGATGCCGGCGCAAGCCCGTAACCTGCCGGTAGACGCTCTGCATTTCGGGCTTGAGGAACGTGCCGCAAAGGCTCGCAACCAACGGCTTGGCCAGGTAACTAGGCTTTATACCCATACGCGCGGACCGAGAGCGCAGCTTCGCCGCGGAAAGCGACTTCAGCCAGTGCTTGTCGTAAAACCCAAGGTAGGGATGACTCTCCTGAGCCGGTCCCTTGCTGTCTGGGAACGTTTCCCCTGCTAAGCGCGACCCTAGTACCAGAACGTCTGCCAGACAGTCAGGGACCGGCTCAGGAGAGCCATCCCTACCTTTGGGTTAGGACGCGCGGCTCCCGCCCGGCCGGCGACTCTGCTCCAAGACCCGGCTGTACTGCTTCTCCAGGCGCTCGATCTGCGCCCCTTGCTCGAAATTCGCGGTGATGAACTCGGACGCCACCTGCCCCATCCGCAGCCAATGGTCCGTCTCGCTCACCATCTGGCGCAACGCCGCGCACAGGGCCGGCGGATCTTTCTCGGGCACGAGCAAACCCGTCCGGCCGCTTTCAACCGCCTCGGGAATGCCGCCATGGACCGTCGCGACGACCGGCAAACCCGAAGCCATGGCTTCCAACATGGAATTAGGGATGCCTTCCTGGTTCTGGTCGGGCAGGATCTCGCTGGGATGAAAGAAGATGTGCGAGGCGACGTAGAGCTGGAAGAGCTTGCGCTGACTCAAAAACCCGGCAAAGCGCACGCTTTTTTCCAGGCCCAGCCGGGCCACGTATTGCTTGAGTTCTTCCCGCATGGGGCCATCGCCGGCGATGACGAACGACGCCTCGGGATAGTGTTCCCGGAAAAGGGCAAACGCCTGCAAAGCCGTCAGCAAACCTTTCTTGGGGATCAAACGGCAGGCCTGCACCAACTGCCACCGGCCCTGCGCCGGCGCTACCCGGCGAACAAAGGGGAACTCATCGAGCGGCACGCCGGTGCGGTTGAGCGCCAGCCGCTCCGGCGGACAGCCTAGCTCCAGCAATTGCCGGCCCAGCGACTCCGACCGCGCCAGGACGAGCGGCACCGTCTGGAGCATCTCCCGCAACTGGGCCTCATAGCCGGCTTGGTGCTCGCGCAGAGTGATGTCCGCCCCGTGGAAGGAGACAATGCAGGGTTTGTCCCAGGCCTTGATGAACGGCAGCAGATGCACGCCGGTGTGCCCGAAGTAAATGTGCATGAGCTGCGCCCGCCGCCGGCGCAGGATGCCATCGAGCACCTGGAACTCGCCCCGGTACACGACGGCTTCCGCGCGACGGATATATTTGAGGTAGAAGCGGCGCAGAAAGTTCTTGGTCGGCTTGCCGACCAACTCGACGTCCTCAAACGGATAGCGCTCGGCGTTCTGCCGGGTCTTCGCCATCACGAACGATTTGTACGTGCGCAAGCCCGTGACCTGGCGATAGATGTGCGCCATTTCCCGCTTGAGAAAGGTGGTGCAATAGCTGGCGACAACGGGTTGCGCGGACTTGTCCAAGGGTGGTTTGTTTTCTAGGAGCGCGCGCGCTTTGTCCACCATAATTGCACCGCCCCCCGAGAGCCGCGCGGAAGTGGCATCCCGCCAGCCCGCTGTCAGGTCGCATCCTACAGCGGAACCGGGACCGGCGGCGCCGTTTCCTCCAACCGTGCTTTCAGCGTCTCGCGCAGCAGATCGATCCCGGTGCCGGCCTCGGCGCTGATCGGGACGACGGTCAGCTTGGGAAAGCGCGCCTGAAAGACGGCCAGGTGTTCGGCGGCTTCCGGCAGGTCCATCTTATTGGCCACGACCAACCAGGGGCGTTCGCCGAGTTGGGGATCGTAGAGGGAGAGTTCACGGCGCAGGCTGGCGAGATCTTCCAGTGGACTACGGCCTTCGTGGCCGGCCATGTCCAGCACGTAGAGCAACAACCGGCAACGCATAATGTGCCGCAAAAACTCGTGTCCCAGCCCGACATTGCGGTGCGCGCCTTCGATCAGCCCGGGGATATCCGCCACCGTCGCTCGTGCATAGGTGGCCGGAAATTCCACCACGCCAACCAACGGATGGAGCGTGGTGAACGGATACGCCGCGATTTTCGGGTGTGCGGCGGAGAGCCGGCTCAACAGGGTCGATTTTCCAGCGTTGGGATAGCCGACCAAGCCGGCGTCCGCGATCTTCCGCAATTCAAGGAAGAAGTACCCTTCCCCCCCGGGAGTGCCGGCGTCCGAGCGCGTGGGAGCCTGGTTGCGCGAGTTTTTGAAGTGGACGTTGCCGCGTCCCCCCAGCCCACCCTGGCAAAGCAGGTGTTCCTGGTTGGCGTGCGTC
>CAXUFU010000393.1:0-3324 GCA_964250275.1 uncultured Chthoniobacterales bacterium
TTGTTGCTCCTGATCTTTATTTGGGTGCGCTGGACGCTGCCGCGCTTTCGTTACGATCAATTGATGCGGCTAGGCTGGATTTTCTTCTTTGAACTTGCTCTGGTGAATATCCTCATCACCGCGCTCATCATCGCTTTCTTTCCGCAATGAACCTGCCGCGCATCCCGATTGTTCCGCTTTTGGCTGTAGCGGCGGTCTATGACCGTCGTCGAGACCTTATCTCGGCCGCAGGCGTTCGACGGTCATAGACCGCCGCTACAAAAACCTCGAATCCCATGGCAATCACGATCAAACGTCCCAGCTTGAACTGGAAAGAGCGGCTGTACATGCCGGCTATCTTCGCTGGAATGGCGATCACCTGCCGCCATCTCGTTCGGATGCTCACGGGCAAGACGAAGGTCTCCATGCAGTATCCGGAAGAGAAATGGGACAGCCATCTGCCCTCCTATTATCGCGGCACGCCTGCTCTGGTCCGCGATGAACATGGCCGGGAACGCTGTGTGGCCTGTCAGCTCTGCGAGTTCATCTGCCCGCCGCGCGCCATTACCATCAAGCCCGGCGAAATCGCCGAGGGAGAGACCTTTCGCAAGGTCGAAAAATTTCCGCAGGCTTTCGATATCGACATGATCCGCTGTATTTACTGCGGACTCTGCGAGGAAGTCTGTCCCGAGCAGGCCATCTATCTGCAAAAACAGTATGTCGTCACTGGCATCACCCGCGCGGAGATGGTGCACGACAAGGAAAAGCTTTATGAGATTGGCGGCCTGAAAACCGGCCTGGTCCACAAGTGGAACGCCAAGAAGTAACTTCAACCGCCGCTCGCTCCCGTGGATCCCATTCTTTTCTGGCTTTTTGCGTTCGTGATGCTGGCGTTCGGCATCTCCGTGGTGGCGCAAAAGAACCCGGTCTCCAGCGCGCTGAGTCTGGTGGTTAGCTTCCTGGCGTTGGCGGCGCTTTTCGTTTCTCTGGACGCTTTCTTTATCGGGATCATCCAGGTGCTCGTTTACGCGGGTGCGGTCATGGTGCTCTTCCTGTTCATCATCATGCTGCTCGATCTCAAAGGCACGGAACGCCATCGCTACCACGTGGCGACCGTTGCCGCCGGGTTGCTGGTCACGATCGTTTTCATCGCGCAACTGGTCCATGTCCTCGACGCGTACCCGGAAAGCAATCGCGGCCTGCCACCGCTCTCGGCTCCGGTCAGCGACGTCAAGAGCGTTGGGCACGTCCTGTTTACCAGCTATAATTTGCCGTTCCAGATCGTGGCCGTGCTTGTGCTTGTGGCGACCATCGGCTGCGTTGTGTTGAGCAAACGCGAGTTGGACTAAACCCCGCCTGTCCTCTGAAGTGAACGCGATCACCCTGTACGATTATCTGCTCGTGAGCGGCCTGCTTTTTGCCGTCGGCTTTGCCGGCGTGCTGCTGCGGCGCAATATCCTCGTGATCTTCATGTGCCTGGAGCTCATGCTCAACGCCGCCAACCTTTCGCTGGTCGCGTTCTCGCGCTTCAATCTTACTCCGGCCGGCATGCCGAATTACAACGCGCAGGTGCTGGTGTTTTTCATTATCACGGTCGCCGCGGCGGAGGTCGCCGTTGGGTTGGCGATCATCGTGGCCTTGTACCGGGCCAAGCAGACCATCCAGGTCAGCGACATCAGCAAACTCCAGTTCTAAAGCCGGGCTTGTACCTACCATGAGCCCGACGCTTCCCTGGATCGTTCTCTTTACGCCGCTCGTTTCGGCGCTGCTCATCCTGCTGGTGACCCGTTCGCAGCGGCGGCTGAGCGCTTACATCTCCGTGCTGGCGGTGGCCATCGCGTTCGTTGGCAGCCTGATCTTGTTCGGCCAGCCAGATGGCGATGTGCAGTTCCGCTGGATGGATTTCGGGCCGCGGCTGCTCATCCCCTTCGGCGCGGCGCTGGATAATTTGAGCCGGACGATGCTGCTCATCGTGACGTTTGTGGGTCTGCTGGTCCACGTCTATTCGCTCGGCTACATGAAGGAAGACCGCGATATCGCGCGGTATTTCGGCGGGTTGTCGTTGTTCATGTTTTCCATGCTGGGGATCGTGCTGGCGGATAACTTCGTCATGATTTTCATCTTTTGGGAATTGGTCGGCGTGAGTTCTTTTCTTTTGATCGGCCACTGGTACGAACGCCCGCAGGCGGTCGATGCGGCTAACAAAGCGTTCCTCTGCAATCGCATCGGAGATTTCGGCTTCATGATCGGCATCCTGATGCTTTGGAGCGTGACGGGTGAGATCCAGTTTTCCCGGCTCCAACCGATCATTGCCTCGTTCCACGCGCATCCGTCCGGGTTGACGCACCTGGTGACTTATCTGACCGTCGCGACGCTCCTGATTTTCTGCGGCCCGATGGGAAAATCTGCCCAGGTGCCGCTCCACGTTTGGCTGCCGGACGCGATGGAAGGCCCGACCCCGGTTTCCGCCCTCATCCATGCGGCCACCATGGTGGCGGCGGGCGTGTACCTGCTGGTGCGGATCGGTTTTCTCCTGCCGCTGGTGCCGTTCGCGCGCGAAGTGATCGAGTGGATCGGCATCATCACCGCCGTGCTCGCGGCCTTGCTGGCTACTCAGCAGGACGATATCAAGCGAATCCTGGCGTACTCGACGTTGTCGCAGTTGGGTTACATGGTCTCGGCGGCCGGCATGAACGAAGGGCAGGCGGCCATGTTCCACCTGTTCACGCACGCGTTTTTCAAGGCGCTCTTGTTCCTCGGCGCCGGCGCGATCATTCACGCGTTGCACCATGAACAGGATATCTGGCAAATGGGCGGCTTGCGCCGGCGCATGCCGATCACGTTCTGGACGTTTGGCATCGGCACGCTGGCATTGATGGGCTGCCCGTTCTTCAGCGGATTTTTCAGCAAGGATCAAATCCTGGCGGTGATGGCCTACCACTCGCCGGCCATTTGTCTGCTGGGATTGTTTACGGCTTTCCTGACCGCTTTTTACATGGCGCGTCTTTTTACGGTCGTCTTCCTGAACCCGGCGGCGACCGAGAAGGCAAGCCACGCCGAGGAAGTGCCCGCGGTCATGTCGTGGCCGCTGGTGATCCTGGCGGTGCCGGCGTTTCTGGCCGGGTGGGGGTTTTTCGCGGGACCTTTTCACGTGGGCCGCGCGCATGAAATCGCCGCCACGCACCATGTGGGCTCCGCGATCCTGCTGTCGTTTTTGTTCGTGCTGGCGATCGGCGCGTTTGTGCTGGGCGCGCTGGGCGGCTACCTGCTCTATCGTGGCCGGACCGAAGATCCGCTCGATCTGACGGCGCTGCGGGACAAGCTCTACATCGACGAGTTCTACTC
>CAXUFU010000394.1:0-2512 GCA_964250275.1 uncultured Chthoniobacterales bacterium
CTGCTTGCCCCCCTGTTGCAAAAGGCCGCCGGCTCCCGGGAAGCGGTCGGCACCGGCAGCTTCCAGTTGAGCCCGGGCGAGCAGGCACTCACGATCGTTTTCCCGGTCGTACGCAATGGTTCGACCGACGGCTTCGTCGCCGGCACCATCCGGCTGACCTATGCCATCGAAGCCATTTACGGCTCCGATGTCCTCGACTTCTGGCACCTGGAAATCACCGATCGCGCCGGCCGCCGGGTCTTTGGCTCGACGCTGCCCGCGGGAGCGGCCGCTTTGGACCGTTCGCTGCTCACCTGGCGGCACATTGCGGTCGCGGATGTCGCCTGGAAAATCAGCCTGGCACCCACGCCGCAGTTGATCGAGACCTTGCGCACGACTTCGCCCGGGAGAATCCTGGCCATTGGCCTGGTGGCCGCCCTGATCACGGGCGTGGCCAATTACCTTTTGGCCCAACGCCAGCGGCGGCTCAGCGCCTCTTTGCGCGAAAGCGAACGATTGACCGAGGCCGTCGAAACGACCCGGAGGCACCTGACCGATCTGGTTAACGGCATCGAAGCGGTCATCTGGGAAAGCGATGCCGAGATGTACCGCTTTACCTTCGTCAACGATTACGCGCGCAAGCTCCTGGGCATGGACACCGAGCACTGGGTCGCCGAGCCCGCTTTCTGGTATGAAAACGTCCATCCGGACGACCGCGCCCGCGCCTGCGGGAACGCCCGTGGCGCCCACCTGCCGGGGCAGAATTATCCCATCGAGTACCGGATGGTGCACGCGGACGGCCATACTCTGTGGGTACGGGAAATCATCACGGTGATCAGCGACAACTCCCGGGTGCTGGGACGCCGGGGAGTCGTCGTTGATATCACGCCGCGGGTCCAGGCAGAGGAAGCGGTGCGCCAGAGCCAGAAGCTCGAGAGCCTCGGCGTGCTCGCGGGCGGCATCGCGCACGATTTCAATAACCTGCTGACCACGATCCTGGGCAACGCGGAGATGCTCGGCCCGATCCTGCGGGAACAAGCGCCGGCAGGCAGCGTGCACCTGGAGAAAATCGAGCGGACCACGCGCCGCCTGGCCGAGTTGACCCGCCAGATGCTCGCTTACTCGGGCCGCACCCGGTTTTCGGTCGCGGAAATCCATCTGAACACCGTCATCAAGGAGATGGGCGAGCTGCTGAGCGTGACGATCCCGAAAAACGTGCGCATGATTTATCAGTTGGAACCGAATTTGCCGCACTTGGACGCCGACGCGGCGCAGATCCGTCAGGTCATTCTGAATCTTCTCACCAATGCCAGCGAAGCCATCGGCGATAGCAGCCGGGGCGAAGTCATCATCCGCACCGAAGCGTGCATGCTCGGGGCCGCTGGCGCGACCGATCTTTTCCCCGGTCAGGATCTCGAACCCGGCCGGTACGTGCGCCTGGAAGTCAGCGACAACGGCTGCGGCATGGCGCCGGAGACGCTCTCGAAGATTTTCGATCCGTTCTTCAGCACCAAGTTCGCCGGGCGCGGGCTGGGCCTGGCAGCCTTGCAAGGAATCGTGCGGGGGCACCGTGGCGGGATCAAGATTTTCAGCCAGCCGGGCGAAGGCACGGTCTTTACGCTCTTGTTCCCGGCCGGGCGCAAGCGCGCGCGCGACCTGCCGCTCCCGCAGGAGTCGGGCCCAGCGCTGCCGGATATCGCGGGCACGTGCGTGCTCCTGGTCGACGATGAAGAAGGGCTGCGCTCGCTGATGGCGCAAGCTCTGGAGGCTGCCGGCTGCACGGTTTTCCAGGCGGGCGACGGCGAAGAAGGCGTCGAACAGTTCCGGGCGCACGCCTTTCACATCGACGTGACGGTGCTGGACTTGACCATGCCAAAGCTCAGCGGCGAGGAAGTGTTGCAACAGATCGTCGATGCCCGGCCGGACGCCTGCGTTATCCTGTGTTCCGGCTACACGGAGGAGGATGTCGTTCGGCAGTTCGCGGCGTATCGCTTGGCGGGGTTTATCGAAAAACCTTTCCGTCCTTCTGACCTGGTGGAAAAAATCCGGGCGGCGCTGGATTTGCGCTGGCCGGCGCGGGTGTAGAGAGACGGCGTGGTCTGCTCGTTTTATGAACGATTCCCGTTGGCAATCGTCTCAGACCCGTTGGAAGCTTTCGCGCGCCCATGAACAGTTCGAGCCTGCGCCACCTTTTCACCCGCATCCTGGTACCGGCCGCGGCGGAGCGGCCGCTGCACGAAATTGATCGGCGGTTGGCCAAGGAGTGGATCAAGAAACGGTTGGCGGCGCTGTACCCGGAGCTGCGCGGCGATCACGAAGCCTTGGAGGCGGCCTACCGCGAGCTGGGGCTCGAGCCCACCGGGACGGTCCGGCGGCCTGACGGCGAAGTGAAGTCCTACGCGATGAGCTTGCCTGCGGCGATCGCCGGCGCTTTTGACGGGCGCTGAGCGAGCGGATGTTTCGGTCTGTAGCGGCGGTCTATGACCGTCGACCGCGCCCCACGCATTACAAAACGCCGTCGACGGTCATAGAC
>CAXUFU010000394.1:2522-3320 GCA_964250275.1 uncultured Chthoniobacterales bacterium
CCACTGACATCCTTTAAAAACAATCCCCCGTAAAATTACCTAAACAAGACCGCCGCTACGGACCGAAACAAGACCGCCGCTACAGAGCAAACAAAAATCCGCCGCTTAATGCCCGGGCGCGTTCGCGCCGGTGCCGCCGCCATTGCTCGGGAAGCCGACGTTGGCGCCCTGGCCGGGAACACCTTCGCCGGGGCCAAACGCGTTGCCCGGGCCGGTGGACGCGTTCGGCGGGATGTTATCCGGCGACACGTTATTATCGGCGCAAGCCGCCAGGGAAAGCGCCAGCGCACAAGCGCTGACAGCAAAGAAGAGGCGGAACGGAGTCGGCGGAATAATCATATAAACGGTCATTCGTTTCAGACGAGGCGGTCCCGCGTATTTATTGCGGACTCGGGCTTAATGAAAATCGTGCGAAACCGCGGCCGGACTGGCGTGCGGGAGCGGCACGATCCGGGCGGCGCGGATCAGCGTGGTGTTTTCCCGGTTCTGCACCTGGCCTTCGATCAAGAGGAAGGCTTCCTGCGTGATCACCAGCCGCTCGGCCTCGAAAAGCGGCGGAGCCACGATGGCATTGGCGATGCCGGTCTCATCTTCCAGGCTGATAAAGACAAAGCCTTTGGCCGTGCCGGGCCGCTGACGGCAAATCACACAGCCCGCGATAGACACCGTCTCGCCGTCGCGCGCCTGGCGCAGATCGGTCGCGCGCCAGATGCCCGCCAGTTGCGGCCGCAGCAACGCCATGGCGTGCGGGCCGGTGGTCAGGCGCATGCCATTAAAATCCGCCGCCAGCCGCTCGGC
>CAXUFU010000395.1:0-3292 GCA_964250275.1 uncultured Chthoniobacterales bacterium
AGCGGGAGAGCATCTACCGCGAGTAGGCCGACGCCGTGGCCCACGGTTTGGCCGACTATTACCGGACGCGCTGACCCCGCGACCCATCATCTGGACGGGCACGCTCCGTCGTGCCCCTGACTGTCTGCTGCCTTCGCGCGCTGTGCGTGCCGCACCAAAGTGGGGCACGACGGAGCGTGCCCGTCCAAGTGTTTTAGCAGCAGACAAAGCCGCCCGACCTGCTGCCCAAGCACCTGGCCCGGTTCGTCAAGGCCGCCACTCCATGCTAAGCTTCGGTTACTCAATGGATAGTCACGACGATCCGAACGGCAGCGACAAGCCGTTCCCCAGCCCGGAGGAAATCCAACGCAAGCTGGGCGATTTCCTGAAAAGCAACTTCGGCGACAAGGTCTCGTTTAGCACCTTCAGCCAGCCGGACGCGGCCGCGAGCGGCGCCCCGGAAGAAGCGCCGGCGCCGGAGCCGCCGCCGGACATTTTCCATTTCCACTACCAGCCCCGCGACATCAAGGCCCACCTGGACCGCTTCGTCATCCGCCAGGATGAAGCCAAGAAGGTGCTCTCGATCGCCGTCTGCGACCACTACAACCACGTCAACTACATCCGGCAACGCGCGCAAGAGGACGAACGCGCCGCGGCGGAGATCGAGTACGCCAAGCAGAACGTCATCCTCATCGGTCCCACTGGTGTCGGCAAAACGTACCTCGTCAAACACGTCGCCGACCTCATCGGCGTGCCGTTCGTCAAGGCGGACGCCACCAAGTTCAGCGAGACAGGCTACGTGGGCGGCGATGTCGAAGATCTCGTGCGCGATCTCGTGGCCAAGGCCGACGGGGACGTGAATCTCGCGCAGTACGGGATCATCTACATCGACGAGATCGATAAGATTGCCACCTCCAACGCGAGCGTCGGCGGGCGGGATGTCAGCGGGCGCGGCGTGCAAACCACCCTGCTCAAATTGATGGAAGAGACCGAGGTGCCCGTGCGTAACCCGATGGATTTGCAGGCGCAGATTCAATCGGCGTTCGAGTTCCAGCGGCGGGGCGGCGGGGGCAAAGCCCGGCGCGAAACGATCAGCACGCGGCACATCCTTTTCATCGTCAGCGGCGCCTTCGAGCGGCTGCGCGACCAGGTGGCGCGGCGGCGGCGCCGGCGCCACTCCAACATCGGCTCCCCTCACGGCGCCGCCGGCGCCAACGTGCCGGATGCGCAGACGTTGCGGCAGGTCGAGACGCGCGATTTCATCGACTACGGTTTCGAGCCGGAGTTCATCGGGCGCCTGCCGGTGCGCGTGGTCTGCGAGGAGCTGACGGCGGCCGACCTCTTCGAAATTTTACAGCGCTCAGAAGGCAGCGTCATTCACCAGTATGAGCGGGCTTTCCAGGCCTACGGGATCCAGGCGAGTTTCACGCCGGAGGCCATGCGCTCGATCGCCGAACGCGCGGGGCTGGAGCGCACCGGCGCGCGCGGCCTGTTGACGGTGACCGAACGCTTGCTGCGCGATTCCAAGTACGAGCTCCCGGGATCCGGCGTGGAGCGGTTAGAGGTCGACGAACGATTTGTCGGCGATCCGGTGCAAGGCTTGCAGGAGCTGCTGGCCGTGGGAGCAGGCAAGCGGGAGCAGCACATGGCAGAGGCCGCCGAACGTTACGCGGCGCAGTTCCGCAAGCTGCACGGCGTCGGCTTTTCCTTCGACGAGGAGGCGCTGCACCGGTTGGCCGAGCGGGCGCAAGCGGAGAACGAGTCGGTGCGAGATCTCTGCGCCCGCTTATTCCGGGATTATCAATTCGGGCTGAAGCTGATCCAGAAGAACACCGGCCAGTCGGATTTTAGTTTGCCGCGCGAGGCGATTGACGAGCCGGACAAGTACATCAGCGAGTTGGTGGTCCAGAGTTATCAACCATCGTAATGAGGTAGGGATGGGTCTCCGACCCGGTCCCTGACTGTCTGAAAGCGTGCCTGTGTATGACGCGCCCCCCGGCACAGCCACCGCGAAGCGGTCCCAAAGAAGGGTAGGGATGGGTCTCCGACCCGGTCCCTGACTGTCTGGAAAGCGTGCCTGTGTCGAGAGCAACCTCATCTCCAGGGAACGTTTGCCGGACAGTCAGGGATCGGGTCAGGAGACCCATCCCTACCTTTTTTTGGAACCGCTTCGCGGTATTAGGTGCGCTTGGCACCGGCGCGGCGGCGGAGACGGTCGTGCAGGCCGGTCAGCCACGGGGATACCGCGGTGCCTACCATCGCGGAGGCCATCAGGCCGCGCAGACGGGTGCGGGACATCTTTAACCGCTCCTCCGTCTCGAGCGGGGACTGGCGCGCGAGCAAGGCCAACGTCTCCAGGCCGATCAAAATCGGCAGCGAGCAGGCGTAGCGCAGCTTGTTCGACTTGAGGGCGCGCACGTAACGCCAGCCGGCATCCAGGTGCTCGAGCGCCGTCTGCCGCAAGGACTCCAGCAGCGGACGCGCCCGCTGCGGTTCTGCGAACAAATCCCCCACCGTCAAACCGTGTTCCGCCAGCAAATCCGCCGGCAAGTAGCAGCGGCCGCTAGCCAGATCGGCCGGCAGGTCGCGCAAAATATTCACCATTTGCAGGCCTTGCCCGAACCGTTTGCCCAAGACGAGCATCTCCGCAAAAGGAAGCGCCGACCAGCCCGCGGGCAAATGCCGTTCGCACAGCTTTGTCCACAGTTCGCCGACGGATCCCGCCACGAAATACGTGTAATCTTCCAGCTCGGCTGCGGTCGCCAGTGGCTTCGGTTGTTCCGCCGTGGCATCGCCAAAGCGCACCAAATCGAGCTCCTGGCCGTAACCGATCCGGGCCAGAGTCCGGCGCAAGTCCCAGAGATCGGCCGGCGTTTGGGCTTCTAGCCGGGCCAGGCACTGGGGCAGTTTCTTGATCAAGTCACCCTCGCCGGCATGTTTCTGCCCCGTCGCGAACGCTTTCTGGATGGGCCGCAGGCGCTCGGCGTCCTGACCCTCTTTGATCAGATCTTGCAACGCCCGCAGATGTTCGAGGCGGGCGACCGCCGGGACCGCGGTGGTATCGGCAATCGTATCCAGCGCCCGGGCCAGGAGATAACCGACGCTGATCGGCGCGCGCAACGCTTCGGGCAAAAGCCGGATGGTCAAAGAAAATGAGCGCGAGACCGAGGCCAGCAGTTCGCCGCCCAGATCTTCTCGCGTCGCGGGCGCGGCGGCGGCAGCGGCATTTGCGGGCTCCGGCGCTTTCTCAGGGGAGGCAACGCTCGCCGGCGCGCGGGCTCCACGGTTTCCGCCGCCAGCCTCCGGCTGTCCC
>CAXUFU010000396.1:0-3286 GCA_964250275.1 uncultured Chthoniobacterales bacterium
TGGTGAATCTTTAGACACGGGAGATGATGATGGTGAGCTGCCGGGCGGGTCCTTGAAATGGTGGGGGCGGGCTCTGCAAGCCGTCACTGACTGTCTGCGGAGCGTCCGTTAACTCCGCAAGCTCGGGGGAGACAAATGGGACGGCTGGCACAGCCGCCCCTACCTTGTTTTGGAGTGGCTCACGCCGCTGATATTGCCGGAGTCGGGAATCCATTTGTTTTAGACCAGTTCCACGGGCCTGGCTTCAATGGCGGCGCGCGCCACCTGCACGTCGTCGAACGGCAGCGTCACGGTTGCGAACTCCTGATAGTCTTCGTGCCCTTTTCCCGCGATCAGGACGATGTCGCGGGAGCCCGCCAGCGCAATGGCGCGTTCGATGGCTGCGCGGCGATCCAGGATCACCTCGTACTTCTGCTTCTCAAAGCCTTTTTCGATGTCGCGCGCGATCGCCGCCGGATCTTCGGTGCGCGGATTGTCGGAGGTGACAATCGTGTGGTCGCTCCACTGTTCCGCCGCCCGACCCATCAATGGGCGCTTGGCGCGGTCGCGATCGCCGCCGCAGCCGAAGACCACGATCAGCCGGTGCGGATTGAGCTCGCGCAGGGTGCGCAAGACATTGTGCAGAGCGTCGTCGGTGTGGGCGTAGTCGACATAGACCTGGAAGTTGCGTTTGGCCGGCACGAGTTCCAGGCGCCCCGGCACCGACGGCGCGGTCGCCAGCGCCAACACGGCGGCGCGCAAGGGCACGCCCAAGGCCGTGGCGGCGCCCAGCGCGGCGAGCGAGTTGTAGATGTTGAACTTGCCGATCAGCGGCAGGCGCACCAGAAAACTGCGGTCCTGCGCGTCGAGTTGATAGGACGTGCCGGCGAGTTCGGTTTTGAAGTTGCTGGCGCGAAAGTCCGCCCGGTTGCCGACGCCATAGGTAATCACCCGGGTGATCTTGGCCAGGCGGGAACAGAGTTCCAGGCCGTAGCGATCGTCGGAGTTAATGACCGCCACCGCGCGCTTTTTTAGCTGCGCCGGCAGCAACTGCGTGAACAGCGAGGCTTTGGTCTCGAAGTAGCTTTGCAGATCGCCGTGAAAGTCCAGGTGATCCTGCGTCAGATTGGTGAAAACGGCGGCATCGAACTCGAGCCCCAAGACCCGTCCCTGGGCAATGGCGTGCGAGGACACTTCCATGACCGCGGCCTTGCAACCCGCGTCCCGCATGCGCGCGAGCAGTTCCTGCGTGTCGAGCGCTTCCGGCGTGGTGTGCAGGCTGGGCAGGACTTCGTCGGCGATCTCGTAGCGGACGGTGCCGATCAAGCCGCAGCGCAGCACGGCGCGTTCGCAGATGTGCTTGAGCAGGTAGGTGGTGGTCGTCTTGCCGTTGGGGCCGGTCACGCCGGCGAGCTTGCGCCGGAGCGCGGGCTGATGATAAAAGAACGCCGCCAGCGCCGCCAACGCCGTGCGCGAGTTTTCCACCAACACGCACGGGACAGTGGTAGCCAACGGCGGGTCTGGCCAGCGTTCCACCACCACGGCGGCGGCACCGCGCTCGAGGGCGGAATGCAGGTAGGCGTGGCCGTCCGTATGCTCGCCCCGCATGGCGACGAACAGCGCGCCAGGCCGCGCCTGGCGCGAGTCGTAACAGAGGGACGTGATCTCCACGTCCGGCGCGCCGCGCACCTCGCGCGTGGCCACCCGGGAGAGGAGAAGGCTCAGTTGCATGCCTAAAGTGGGTTAGTCGCGATCGGCCCCGGCGGGTGCGGTGTGGCCGCTCTTGGCGATGACCGCTTTCGCGCCGGGGGTGGGGATGGCGTCCGGAATTTCGTGTTCCACGTTCAGATAACGCAGCGCCTTATCGGCGATGGTGGAAAAAATCGGTGCGGCGACGAGGCCGCCGTAGTTTTCATGCGGCTTGGTGTTGGCGTTATTGATCATGACCAGGCAAACCAACTCCGGTTTATCCGCGGGCACAAATCCGACAAAGGAAACGATGTACTTGCCCGACATGTAACCGCCATTCGGCGAGGGCTTTTGCGCGGTGCCGGTTTTTCCGGCGGCGTAGAAGCCGGGGACCGCCGCGCCCTTGGCCGTGCCGCGCGGGCTGACGACATCCTGCAGGGCGGAGACCATTTCCTTGACCACTTCCGGACGGATGGCCTGACGGACCGCGACGGGAGGGAAGTCAGAGATGGGTTCGCCCTTTTCGTTGGTGATGGCGTGGATGATTTGCGGCATCATGAGCTTGCCGCCATTGGCCATGGCGCCCATGGCCATGGTCATCTGGATGGGCGTGACGTCGACGCCCTGGCCCATCGGGATGCGCGAAATGGAAATCGGATGCCACTGGTTGGTCGGCGGGACGTCGCCGACGATCTCGCCGGGCAGATCGATCCCGGTGCGATCGCCGAAGCCAAGCAGTTTGATGTAATTGTACAAGCGGGTCTGCCCGAGTTGCATGGCCAGCTTGGCCGCGCCGATGTTGCTGGAATGCACGAGCACGTCATGCACGCTGCAATTACCGACCGGATGATCGTCGTGCAGGATTTTGCCGGCGAAAGACCAGCGGCCATTCTCACAAAAAATCTCGGTCTCGGGTTTGACCAACCCTTCATTGAGCACCCCGGAAACCGTCACGATCTTGAAGGTCGACCCAGGTTCGTATTCGTCGATGATGGCCCGGTTTTTCATCTCGTCGGGCCGGGCGGTGGCGCGCTCGGTGAGATCGAAATTGGGCCGATTGGCCAAGGCGAGGATCTCGCCCGTTTGCGGCCGCATGAGGATCACGCTGGCGGTCTCCGGCGTGTATTGCTTCATGGCGGCATCGAGCTCGCGCTCGATGATGCTTTGCAGGCCCATGTCGATGGTCAGCTGCACGTTGTAGCCGTTGCGCGCTTCCTGTTCGAGGCCGCGGTGTTGCACGAGTTCCTGCCCGGCGCGGTCGCGCGTGATGTACCGGTAGCCGGCGTGGCCCTCCAGGTATTGGTTCATACTTTTCTCGACGCCCTGCACGCCGGTGCCGTCGAAATCGGTGAACCCAATGACGTGGCAGAGCAGCGAGCCGTCGGGATAGTTGCGCGTGGAGTCCGGCTCGAAATAGACGCCGTGCAGTTTTTGCCGGTCGAGCGCCGCGCGCAGATCTTCGGCGGTCTGCACGGGCACCTGGCGTTTGACGACGAAGTAGCGGCGGTCGGGCGTCAGTTTTTCCTGGAGCGCGTCTTTGTTCAAGGCCAGGGCGTCAGCCAGGAGCGCGGCCCCCTTGGGCACGGTCTCGGGTTTGAGGTGGCTGCCGTCGACGCCC
>CAXUFU010000397.1:0-3269 GCA_964250275.1 uncultured Chthoniobacterales bacterium
GCCATGACGCGCTGCAACGTCGATACCGACGGCCCGCTCGAAAACAGCCAGGTTGATCCCTGCTGGCAACCCGGCACCTCCCTCGGCGACCCCGCCGGCCAGCCCGTCAGCAGCAAACTTTTTCCCGGTGTCGTCATGCCGCCGGAGCTGCGCGATTTCGGCGTCCGGCTGGGCGACTTCGGTGTGGCCGAGTGGAACGGCACGCTGGTCCCCTTCCAGTTCTACGATGGCGGTCCGCACGACCAGTTCTGCGAGTGCTCCCTCTACCTGACCCGCCAACTCGGCATCACCCCCCCGGACCAATCCGATCACAGCGCCGCCGTCTTCGGCAACGACGTCAGCGACCTGTGTCTCTTCGCTTTTCCCGGCAGCGGCCCGGCTTACGCATTGGACATCGGCCTGATCACTGAGGCAGCCCGTCTGTGGGTAGATCAATTCAATCGTGAGGCGTTGGCAGCATGAGCGAGGAAGGGGAGATCAACAAAAGTAAGTGGGGCAAAATTGCTCGACTCTCGCTGGAGGTGCGTACTGAACTAAACACGCGCATCCGCCGCGGGGAGCTATCGACGACGCTTCTTCCGTGGTTGAACGGACTGCCCGAGGCGCGCGCGATGCTCGATCTGCATTACGGCGGTGCCGATATAACGCCCCTTAATATCTCTACCTGGCGCACCGGCGCTTATCGCGTCTGGCTCGAACGACGGGAGATGCTGGAGGAAAGGCGGGAGATGGCAAAGTATTGCCTCGAACTCGCCGAGAACGGCAAGGATCTCGCGGATGGATCGGCGTCGATTCTGGCCGCGAAGTTGATGGAAGTCATCGAGGACTTCGATGTAGGAGCGCAGCGCGCTCTGCTGGCCGAGAAACCTGCCAGTCTGGTGGGCTTGATTGGGAGCCTGACCAAGTTGCAGAGCAAGGCAAACGAGAACTACAAGCTTAAGCAAACCGACCGCCGGATTGACTTGGAGGAACGCAAGTTCGAGGGCCGCTTTCTGCAGTTGTTCGAGCAGTATTATCACGATCGGGAGGTGCGCGAGATCATGGCCGGCAAAGACGGCGCGCAGGTCAAGATGGAGCAACTGCGCACCCACATCTTCGGCGCCCGCCCCCCTACTACGGAAACCCCATCATGAATCAGCCCTTTCCCGCGCCGCCGCGGCGCCTCCAAAACAAGGTAGGGGCGGGCTCTCCGAGCCGTCCCATTTGTCTCCGCCTGCCCTCCCCCGCGCATTCAGCCAGATCATAGCTCACCCTTAATCCCGAGATGCCTGACACCCCCGCTCCCCTCATCAAATTCCTCGCCTACCAGGAAGCCGTCTTCTGGTGCGACCTGCGCTATTTTCTCATCCTCTGGCGTCGCCAGGCCGGCAAATCCTACACGCTCGCCTGCAAGGCCCTCGACCGCATGATGGAACGCCGCGGCCATCTCTGCGTCTTCGTCAGCGCCAGCATCGCGCTCGGCGCCGAGTTCGTCCTCAAGGAGGCCATCGTCTTCTCCGAGGTCCTGGCTAAATACCGCGCCCACGCCGCCGCCGCCGGCTGCGCGCTCAGCCTGCACGAACAAGGCAAGGAACGCCCTCTCGCCGCCGACCTCGATCTCGACGCCCTCGCCGATCTCTTCGAGCACTCCAAACTCGAAACCCGCATCTGGCACGACAAGACGTCCTACAGCCGCTCCCGCGTCGTCGCACCCAATCCTGCCACCGCCGTGGGTTGGACCGGCGACGTCTTCATGGACGAAGTCGGGCGCATCCCGGAACTCAAAGCCGTTTGCGAAGCCGTCGGCCCCATCATGAGCCGCCGCCCTGAGTTCCTCTGGTGGAACTCGACCACGCCCCCGCCCGACGACAGCCATTATTCCTTCGAGCTCTTTTACCCCACGGTCGAGTCTTTCCCGCTCAACCCGGGCGGCAACTGGTACGTCAGCAAAACCGGCGTCGACGTGCACCGCGCCGACGCCTGGGACGTCCACGCCGCCGGCCAACCCCTCTATGACCTGAAGACCGGCCTTCCCCAAACGCCGGAGCAAAGCCGCGCCAGCGCTTTCGACAAAGCCGGTTGGGACCGCAACTTCGCCCTCAAATTCCTGCAAGGCGGCTCCTCGGTCGTCGGCTTTGGCAGCCTGGCCCGTGCTCGGGTCATGGGCCGCGGCCAATGCCTGGCCGTCAGTATCAACGAGGACATCGACCCATCATGATCGCCCCCTACTCGTCACCTTTGGACGGGCACGCTCCGTCGTGCCCCATTTTGTCCGTCTGGCTGCCGCTCACCATCGCCAGACCATCCGGCGTACGACCGAACGCACCCGTCCTATCCGCCTAACGCAATCCCCATGATCCGCGCCGCACACATCCTCCCCGCCGGTTGGCGCGGCCTCTTCACCGCCGACGGTCGTGTCGGCATCGGCCTCGACCTCGGCACGACGAACAAGGCCCGCAGCAACCCCACCGCTCTCGCCGTGTGTCAGGAATCCGGCCTCGACGTTTTCGCGCGCCTCATTGTTCGTTACAAGGTCGACGCCACCAAACTCGACGTCCACGAACAGCTCCTGCGCGCTATCGTCGACGCCCTCCATTCCGGCGCCCCACTCCACCCTAGGGTCGTCCGCATTTGCGTCGACGCCACCAGCGAACGCTACGGCGCCGCGGAACTCGCCCGCCGCCTGCGCGGCCTCGTGCCGGTGGCCTTGATCGTCGCCAGCGAGAGCGTCGAGTACCGCGGCCAGAAAATGAAGTTCAAGGAGTACCAAACCAACTTGTATCTCCACCAGATCGACGACGGCCGCCTGGCTCTGCCCGACGAGCAATGGGTCGAAGACGACGCCCGCCAGGTCAAAACCGAGCGCGGCTTTTTCTACGCCGACGTCGACGAAGACGGCAACCACGCCGATGCCTTTGACGCCACCAAACAAGCCCTTCACGCCTTGCGTCTGCATGGCGCCGGCGCTCCCGCCGAGATCACCGGCGCCGGCCTGGGGAACTTCGCCCGCCCGAACGCCGCCGCCGGCGCCTGGCGTCAGTCACTCCCCGGCGACACCGCCGGCGCCTTACCCATATAACACCAGGGTAGGGATGGCTCTCCGAGCCGGTCCCTGACTGTCTGGGAACCGTGCGGCACACATCAGACCAGCTCTCTTTATATAAACAGCCAGACAATTCGGGACCGGCTCGGAGATCCCTCCCTCCCTTTTTTTGGAGCCGCTTGCGCGGCGGTGTCATCATCCGCGCCAACTCAAAACCAACCCCCTTATATGCCTGCCACTCTCCTCC
>CAXUFU010000398.1:0-1851 GCA_964250275.1 uncultured Chthoniobacterales bacterium
GGTTAGATCCTGCTCCCGATCCAGCTTCGCGCGGGATCAATATCTTGCTGAACCTGCCGCCGGCGTCGGCGTCCGCTGCCAGCCCCCGAGTCACGCTCACCCTGAGCCGCATCCCCTTGCGCGAAGCCTTGAAATACGTCGCCGGCCAGGCCGGGCTCAAAGTGAAAGTGGAACCTAACGCCGTGTCGCTCATGCCGTTGACGGACCCGAACAAGCCGATGGTGACCGCCGTGTTCCATGTCCCGCCGAACTTCATTCCCAACTCGGTCAGCGGCAACGGCGGGTCGGCGCTCGATCAGCCGGCCACGGCGGCGCACTGAAAACCTCCGGGCGGCGCGGAAAATAGGCTGGAGCGGAGCCGGCCTTTTGCGCACGCTTCCAGCGCTATGGTCTACCGCATCACGCTGGCGGGTGAAACGCACCGTTTCGATTGTTTGCGCACGCTTTTGGCCAAGGCCACGCCGTTGCGTTCCGGCGACCAGCTCGCGGGTCTGTCTTCTGCCTCGGCGCAAGAACGCGCCGCGGCCCAGATGTGCCTGGCCGGGACACCGCTCACGCAGTTCTTGGCGGAGCCGGTCGTCCCCTACGAGGACGACGAAGTCACCCGGCTGATCCTCGACCGGCACGACCGCGCCGCGTTCGCACCCGTCAGCGGGTTGACCGTCGGCGAGTTCCGCGATTGGCTGCTGCGTTACGAGAGCGATGCCGCCGTGCTGGCGGCGCTCGCGCCGGGACTGACCCCGGAGATGGCCGCCGCCGTCAGCAAGCTGATGGGCAATCAGGACCTCATTCTCGTTGCGAGCAAAATCCGCGTGGTGACCCGCTTCCGGAACACGCTCGGGCTGCCGGGCACGCTGGCGGTGCGCTTGCAACCCAACCATCCCACCGACGACGCCCGCGCCATCGCCGCTTCCATCCTCGATGGGCTGATGTACGGCTGCGGGGACGCCGTCATCGGCATCAACCCGGCCACGGACAGCCCGGCCGCCTGCGCCGAGTTGCTGCGCTTGATCGACCGGCTGATTGGCGAATACGAGATCCCGACGCAATCCTGCGTGCTGGCGCACGTGACCACCACGCTGCGCTGCCTGGAAGCCGGTGAGCCGGTTGATCTCGTCTTCCAATCCATCGCCGGCACGCAGGCGGCGAACCGTTCGTTCGGGATCGATCTGGCGTTGCTGCGGGAGGCGCGGGCGGGCGCGCTGGAGTTGGGGCGCGGGACGCTGGGAGACCAGGTGATGTACTTCGAGACCGGCCAGGGTTCATGCCTTTCCGCGGACGCGCATCATGGCGTCGACCAACAGACGCTCGAAGCGCGCGCCTACGCGGTGGCGCGCGAGTTTGCGCCGCTGCTGGTCAATACCGTGGTCGGCTTTATCGGCCCCGAATATCTTTACGACGGCAAACAGATCATCCGGGCAGGCCTGGAAGACCATTTCTGCGGCAAGCTGCTCGGGCTGCCGATGGGTTGCGACGTGTGTTACACCAACCACGCGGAGGCGGACCAGGACGACATGGACAACCTGCTTACCCTCCTGGGGGTAGCCGGTTGCAACTACATCATGGGCGTGCCTGGCGCGGACGATATCATGCTCGGTTACCAATCCACGAGCTTCCACGATAGCCAATACCTGCGGCAGGTCTTGGGCCGCCGGCCCGCGCCCGAGTTCGAAGCGTGGTTGCAACGCATGGCCATTTCCGATGGCGGCAACCGTTTGCTGCCCGCCAGCCGCCGCCACGCCCTGGTTGCGCCCCAAGTGAGCGCGCTTGAATCGGTCTCCGGCCGTAACGGCGCTGATTTCTCCGGCTGTAGCGGCACTGATTTCTCCGGCTGTAGCGGCGGTCTATGAC
>CAXUFU010000398.1:1861-3239 GCA_964250275.1 uncultured Chthoniobacterales bacterium
GTCGGAGACGCCTGGCTTTTCAGTGCGCGCTGCCGACGGTCACAGACCTCCTCTACACGCCGTCGACGGTCATAGACCGCCGCTACAGCGGGAAAAATCTCCGGTTCCAGCAGACAGATGACCAACCCAGAAGGTATTGATAACTTCCGGATGATCGACCCCTGGCACGAACTGCGACGCCTCACGGCCGCACGCATTGCCCTGGGCCGGACCGGCGGCAGCTTGCCCACGGAGGCTTTGCTGGATTTCCGGCTGGCGCACGCGCGGGCCCGGGACGCGGTGCTATCGTCCTTCGACGCGGTTGGGTTGGCGGACCAGTTGCGAGCCGCCAGCGGGCTGGAGGTGCTGTGCCTGGAGAGCCAGGCCGCGAGCCAGGCCGAGTTTTTGCGCCGGCCCGATCTCGGCCGTCGGCTGGCGCCCTCCGGCCGGGATCGTTTGGCCGCGTTCGCCGGCGCCGAGCCCGCCGCCGCTTACGATCTGGTGATGATAGTTTCCAATGGGCTATCCAGTCTGGCCGCTGCCCGGCAAACGGCGCCGCTGCTGGCCGAAATGGTCCCGCTTTTGCGGCAAAGCGGCTGGAGCCTGGCGCCGTTGGTCGTGGTGCGCAACGGCCGGGTCGGCTTGCAGGATGAAATCGGCGCGCTCTCGCGGGCGCGGTTGAGCCTGATGCTGCTCGGTGAACGCCCCGGGCTGGGCGCCGCCGATAGCCTGGGAGCATATTTTACCTATGACCCTCGTCCGGGCCGAACCGACGCGGAGCGCAACTGCGTCTCGAACATCCGCGCCGCCGGTCTGCCGCCAGCCGCGGCTGCGCACAAGCTTTTCGGCCTGCTGCAGGAGTCCCTGCGGCAAGGCTTGAGCGGCGTGGGACTAAAGGATGAGACCCACGCCAGGGTCGATGCGGCCACTCCGCCGGATTCCCTGCCCGGCTCCCGTACGGCCGGAGCGGCAGCGCCGGAACGATTACGGTAGCTCGGCAGCGCCAGGGTCACCGCTGGCGAGGTGCGCTGGCGTTGGGGATGGAGGACAAGGACGTCAGGCAAACTGGACGAGACGGATCAATCCCCCGCGAGCATCCGCCGCCGGGGAAGCGTCGGAAGCCCCTCTTACGCAGACCGGCTGCCAACGAACCATTAGCCAAAGCCAATCTCCCGGTTAGGCTGGGGGTCGCGCAACGTCCGTCCGCCCGCATGCCGCTCAAGATCGCCTATGTCCTGATGAAGTATCCGACACTCTCGCAGACCTTTATCGAACGCGAGATGCTCGGATTGGTCGCGCAGGGATTGCAAATCGAGGTGCATCCTTGCTTCGACTTTCGCCGGCGGCGCGCGCGCGAACTCGCGACCCCTCCCGCTTTGCCGGTCGTGCGGGCCGGCTC
>CAXUFU010000399.1:0-3216 GCA_964250275.1 uncultured Chthoniobacterales bacterium
CCCAAGCTGCGCATCACCGGCGGCGAGCCGCTCACGCGGCGCGATGTCCTCGAGCTTTTCGACCTCTTACGGCCCATCCGGGGCATTCGGGATATCGGCATCTCCACCAATGGATCGCTCTTGTCCCGCCCCGTACCGGCCGAGGGCGGCCAGACGATGGCGCGCAGTCTGCGCGTGCGCGGTGTGCGTACGGTCAATATTTCCCTCGACACGTTGGACCGCGCCGAGTACGCCCGCACCACCGGGCGCGATTATCTGCCGCAGACGCTTGCCGGCATCGCGGCGGCGCAAGAGGCGGGCTTCGGCCCCCACGAAATCAAGCTCAACTGCGTGCTGATGCGTGGGCGCAACCGCGAGCAACTGGTGCCGCTCATCGAGTTCGCCGGCGAGCACGGGCTGATCCTGCGGTTCATCGAGTTGATGCCCGTCAGTACGACCGATGTCCTGACGGAGGATAACTTCTTCCCGTTAGCCGAGGCCAAGCGCCTGATCGAGGCACATTTTGGTGCGCTGCTGCCCGCCCCGGCCTTCCGGACCAACGGGCCCGCGAGCTACTATCAGCTTCCAGGCTCCGAACAGAAGATCGGTTTCATCGGTGCGATGACCAACCTGCACTTCTGTCAGAACTGCGACAAGCTGCGCCTGACCTGCGAAGGCCAACTGCGGCCGTGCCTGGGCAGTTATTTGGAATACGACATTCGCGAACCGTTGCGCAATGGGGCGAGTGACGACGAGTTGCGCCAGTTCTTCCTTGACGTGGTGGCGCGCAAGCCCAAGCAACACGACTTCCGCGACAACTACCAGCCGAACCGCCGCATGGTCGCCATCGGCGGCTGAAGTTCCATTCCGATTTTAGGGCGGGCGCTTCGCCTGCCGCGGCACGGCGAACAATCTCCCTCTTCTGCCTAGAGCGGGACCGCCCGGCCACCTTGGGAAGTTGGAATTGCCTCCGCCCCTCGCCGCGGCTTATACTCCGCCCCTCCGCCGTCCTACACTCCGGCCTGCACCATGGAACCAGACGCCCCGGCATTGACCCACCTCGACGCCGACGGCTCTGCCCGCATGGTAGACGTCTCCGATAAACCGAAAAGCAAACGCATCGCCGCTGCCTTCGGCCGGATTTTTCTCCAGCCTGCCACTCTCGCGCTCATCGATGGCCACGGCATCGCCAAGGGCAACGTGCTCGCCACCGCCCGCATCGCCGGCATTAACGCTTGCAAGCAAACCGGCAGCCTAATCCCGCTGTGCCACACGCTGCTGCTCTATCACGCGCAAGTCGATTTCGAGCTCGAGCCCGGTGCCATCGGCATCCGCTGCGAAGTCCGCACCATCGGACGCACTGGTGCGGAAATGGAGGCGCTCGCCGGTGTCAGCATCGCCGCGCTAACGATCTACGATATGTGCAAGGCCGTCGACAAAACCATGCGCATCAGCGACGTGACCCTGACCCACAAGAGCAAGACGGACCTCTCTGTCACGGAGTCCTGATGGAAACGATCTCGGTTGGCATCATCACGGTCTCCGACCGCGCTGCGGCGGGGGAATACGAGGATCTCGGCGGCCCCGCCTTGCGCGTCGAAGCCAGCCGCTTCGGTTGGACCGTCCTGGCCGAGGCCATCGTGCAGGACGACGAGCCGCGCATCCAGGAAGCGATCCGGGCATTCGCCGCGCAGGGGTGCGGTTTGATCCTCACCACCGGCGGCACCGGCATCGCCCCGCGCGATATCACCCCGGAAGCCATCCGGGCGCTCATGCGCGTCGAGTTGCCGGGCTTCGGCGAAGCGATGCGGGCCGGTTCGCTGCCGGGCACGCCCAACGCCATCCTCTCGCGTGCCATGGCGGCGGTGGTCGAGCGCTCGCTGGTGATCGCGTTGCCCGGCAAGCCGGCGGGCGCTGTCGAGTGCCTGGGTTTTGTCGCGGGCGCGGTCGCGCACGGGGTCAAGCTGGCCCAACGGATGCCGACTTCCTGTTGAATCCAGAGTAGACGGCGGCGCCTTTCGGCTATAGAAGAGGAGGGCTATGGCGAACGATTATCTGCATGACGTCTTGGTCAGCCACTTCTGTTGGGGGCTGGCCTTGGGGCTGTTCGTGGTGCTGCTCACGTGGCTCTCCGGCCTGGCCAAGAATCGGGAGTTGCGCCGCGAAGTCCGCCGTCTGCGCGAGCATCTGCACACGCAGATGGACATCACCTCCCGTGGCAATGCCACGATGAAGGCCGAACTCGATTCGCTCAAGCAGCAGAACGAAAACCTGCGGGTCTCGGTCAAGGAATGGCAACAGAAGCCGGGCCGCGTCGAGATGCGGATGCTGGCCGTGTACGATCGCGCCATCCGCATCATGAATCAGAACGCCCCGGGTTTCTCGCCCGTCTGGGAGAGGGCCGTGCGGGAGAGCGAAGATGAAGTCGTTGCCGGAGAGACCGGTATGAGCGCCATGCTCAAGCGCGCCTTTCGCCCGTTTGCCTCGCTCGGCAACGGCGGCGTCAAGACCGACAAGCCCGCCGGCTTCGAGGACTCCGCCAACGGCCAGACTGCCCACGATTAACTACTCGCCTAGAACGCAGCGAACGCTTAAGGCAATCCGTGATCAGTCTGGGTCGTAGTAGCCTTAGCCGGCGCTTGCGTTCCAGGTGATTCAGACATCCTAGCCTTGAGCCTGCTGTAGGCCGGTGTCGCATGAAGGTTTCTTTGCGGAATCTGAGGCGCGCCCGGAGGATTACCAGCAGGCTCGCTTTTTGTGACGCGGGCGCTTAGCGAGTGGTCATAGTAGAAGAGGCCGTTATTATCCTCGCGCACGACGATCCGCGCCGCCATAGGAGTGCCTGCCACCTCGATTTCTGCGCAAGCTCGCGGTATCGTTTCCTCCTTTTTAAACTCCGAAGCGCGTCAAGCCCCCAGCAGCTCCGCCACCAGCATCTTTTCTTCGCACAGTTCCGCCACCGTTGCATCAATGCGCCCGCGGCTGAACGCGTTGATCTCGAGCCCCGGCACGTATTGCCAGTCACGTCCATCGTCCGTGCGCACGGGAAACGAGCAAATTAGCCCCTCGTCCAAACCGTAGGGATTGCCCCGCGAAGCCACCGCCACGCTGGTCCAGTCGCCCGCCGCTGTCGGCGTGACCAGCGAAGCTACCGTATCCACCACGGCGTTCGCCGCCGACGCCGCCGAAGATTGCTTGCGCGCTTTGATGATGGCGGCGCCGCGCTGCTGGATGGTC
>CAXUFU010000400.1:0-3216 GCA_964250275.1 uncultured Chthoniobacterales bacterium
CGCCAGCCGTCCCCCGGTCCAACCCGCGGCCTTGAGTTCCAGCCGCATCGCGCCGCCGATCAGCCCGGTGGCAATGCTGCGCAACCTGTTCCGCCAACGGGAGCTGGTCGGCCAGCTCACCTGGCGCGAGGTGCTCGGCCGCTACCGCGGCTCGTATCTAGGGTTGCTCTGGTCGTTCATTAACCCGGTGGTGCTACTGATCATTTTCACCATTGTTTTCAAGATCATTTTCCGCGCGAAATTCAGCGGCCACGGCAACGAAGGCGACGCGGACTTCGCGCTCGTGCTTTTTGCCGGTCTGATTATCTTCAACCACTTCGCCGAGTGCTTGAGCCGCGCGCCAACCCTGATCATGACCAACTCCAACTTTGTGAGCAAAGTCGTTTTTCCGTTGGAGGTGTTGCCCGTGACCATCGTCTTCGCGGCCCTCATCCACCTGGTCATCAGCTTTGTGCCGCTGTGCCTGGGAGTGGCGTTCATCCGGCAGGGAGGGCTGCCCTGGACCATCGCTCAATGGCCGCTGCTGATCGCGCCCATCGTTTTCTGGAGCCTGGGCATCACCTGGCTTTTGGCCGCAGTCGGTGTTTTCCTACGCGATTTGAACCAGATCATGCTCTCGGCGGTGCAGATCCTGATGTATACGAGCGCGATTTTTTACCCGATCGAGCGGCTGACGCAGAACGATCGCATGAGCCCGGCCATCCGCAGCATCGTGGCGCCGCTGGTGCTCTTTAATCCCTTGGCGCGCATGTCCGAGCAAGCGCGCAACGTGGTCGAGTATGGGGTTTCGATGGATTGGAAGGTCTACGGGTGGGTGACCTTGGGAGGAGCCATTTTCATGTGGATCGGCTACGCGGTGTTCGTGCGCGTGAAACATGCGTTCGCGGACGTGATTTAGGGAGTCGGCATGGAACATTACAAATACCTCATTCTCGGTGCCGGACCTTCGGGGCTGGCGTTTGCCCACACGCTGCTGGAACGCGGCGAAGAATCGATCCTGATCCTGGAGAAAGAGAACGAAGCGGGCGGCCTCTGCCGCAGCGCGATGGTGGACGGCAAGCCCCTGGATATCGGCGGCGGCCATTTCCTCGATCTCAAACGCAAGGAAGTGCTCGAGCTCGTCTTCCGCTTCATGCCCCGGGAGGAATGGCGGGAGCACCATCGCGTCTCAAAAATCCGCATCCGCGGGATCGAGCTGGACCATCCGCTGGAGGCAAACCTCTGGCAGTTGCCCATGGCCGACCAGATCGACTTCCTGGAGTCGATCGCCAAGGCAGGCTGCTTGCGCGGCGAGCCGAAGCCGGAGGCGTTTGCCGATTGGATCCGGTGGAAGCTGGGCGAATGCATCGCCGAGGAATACATGCTGCCGTATAACCGCAAGATCTGGTCGATGGATCCCAATGCGCTGGGCACCTACTGGCTCTACAAGCTGCCAGACGTTTCCTTCCGCGAGACGCTGCAAAGCTGCCTCGAGCACAAGCCGTACGGCGCGCTGCCCGCGCACGGCACTTTCCTGTATCCCGAAGCGCACGGCTACGGGGAGGTCTGGCGCCGGATGGGCGCGGCGCTCGGGGATAAACTGCATCTCGGCGAGGCGCTCACCAGCGTGGAGCCGGCCACCCGGGTGGTGAACGGGCGTTACCAGGCGGACTACATCGTCAACTCGATTCCGTGGACCATCTGGACGCAGGCGGGGCCGCTGCCGGAGGAGATCCGCCAGGCGGTCGGACAGCTCGTGCAGGTGCCGATCGACGTCGATTACGTGGCGGAGACGCTCCCCAGCGACTCCCATTGGACCTACGATCCGGACGAAGCCAAGAGCTACCACCGCGTGTTGCTGCGCGCGAACTTCTGCCCCGGCGCCCGCGGCTATTGGACGGAAACCAACTCCGCCCGGGCGGTGGGCGACGGCAGCAGCGATGGCAGCGGCGGCCCGGGTTTCCGGCACCGCAACGAATACGCCTACCCGGTCAACACGCTGGAGAAGCCGGCGGCGGTGGCCCGGATCGGCGCTTGGGCGCAGGAGAACCGCATTCTGCCGCTCGGCCGCTGGGGGCAATGGGAGCACATGAACTCCGACGTGGCGGTTTCGTTGGCGATCCGGGCAGCTCATGACGCGCTGGCGGCGGGGTGAAGCTGCCGGGGCCGCGCGGCGAACCATCGCGGCCGTTTTTTGCGCCGGCCCTTTCGGCTGTGACGAGAATGCCATATAGATAGGCATGTTTAAAAAACCGGTGTCGCCAGGAAGTAGTCTCCTCGCACGTGAAAATCGTTTAGCTGCCAGCGCTCATGTCTGATCGATTGCATCCGAGCATGACCTCGCCGGCTCTTTCCCCCCTCTCCGCGGACGATAGCGTGGCGATCGCCGCTGAAGGCGTCGGCAAGCGTTACCGCCTCTGGAAAACGCCGGGCTCGCGGTTGAAATACTCCGTCTTGAGCCAGGCGCACCGGACCATCCGCTCGCTGGCGGGAAACGAGGCGCCGTTGCTCAAACCGATCGCGCAGGCGCGGGAGGGCCTCTGCGAGACTTTTGATGCCTTGCGCGACGTGTCCTTTTCCATCCGCAAGGGCGAGAGCGTCGCGATCATCGGCCGCAACGGCTCGGGCAAGAGCACGTTGCTGCAAATCCTCGCCGGCACTTTGCAGCCGAGTTCCGGTGCGGTCGCCACCTATGGCCCCCTGGCGGCCATGCTGGAGTTGGGCAGCGGCTTCAACACGGAATTTACCGGCCGCGAGAACGTCTACTTGAACGCTTCGGTGCTCGGTTTTCCGCGCGCCCAGACAGCGGCGCGCTTCGCGGACATCGAGAAGTTCGCGGACATTGGCCAGTTTATCGATCAGCCGGTCAAGAGCTACTCCAGCGGCATGGTGGTGCGCCTGGCTTTTGCGGTGCTCGTGCACATCGAGCCGGAAATTCTGATCATCGACGAGGCGCTGGCGGTCGGAGATTTCCTGTTCCAGCAAAAATGCTTCGATCATCTGCGCAAGTTCCGGGAGCGCGGCTGCACCTTTCTCTTTGTCAGTCACGCCATGTCCACGGTCCTCGATCTCTGCAGCCGCGCGCTGCTGCTGGAAAAAGGACGCCTGAAGTTCGACGGGCCCGCCAAGGAAGCCGTGGATATCTACGAAGGCAGTGCGCTGCAGGATCGCTACGGAGATCGTGGCCCGGTCTTGCGCATGCAGCAGCAGTCCGACGAGGCGGGAGAGGTTCTGGAG
>CAXUFU010000401.1:0-3200 GCA_964250275.1 uncultured Chthoniobacterales bacterium
CGGGCCGCCGGATGGCGATCGCATCGTGGCAGACCCCGGCCAGCCGCCAGGCTCTCCGGCCGGCCTGCGCCGGGAACCAATCGACCCGGTTATCCTGGAAAATTTCCGGCACGAACAGCGTATCGGCCGCGTTTGCCTGGGTGGCGAGATCCAACCGGTGCCACCGGTGCGAGACGCTGCGCGCCAACTTGCTCCAGATCGGCACCGGATTGGCGCGCCGCCCGGGTTCGGCATCGCCGCGGGAAGAGCCGGCGCGGGCGCCCCGGCGGGAAGGGGCCTCCAGAAACCCCAGCTCCCGCGCCGAGAGCGTGCAGTAAGAAACGAGACCGGGATCCCACTGCACGGGAGTGACCGGGGTGATCGCCGCCAAGCTGCGAAAAATCTCCCGGACCACGCGCTGCACGCCGGTGTTCATCGGCGATTTGCAGGAGCTGGTGACATCCAGGTAGATCATGGCGACGGCACTTTAACCGTGCGCCATCGGCTTTTTCCACGGGTTTATCAGCCAAGCCCTCACCCGCCTCGAAATCGCGCCGGCACTCCAGCGCTGGCGCGGTTCTGGCTTGAAAGCTTGACCCAACACAGCCGAACCCGCAGAATTTCCCGGCCCCGCCGAGCGGTTCTTGCCGGCAGCTTCCGTTTGTGACCGACCATGGAAAAACCAGCGCCTATCATCGGAGACGCGCACGCGGAACTTGCACGCTTGCGCACGGAAAACACCGCCCTGGCGGAGGAAAACGACCGTCTGCGCACCTCCCGGGATAAATCCCAGCGCAGCGAGCAGCGTTACCGTTTGATCACGGAGAACACCCTCGACCTGATCTGCGAGGTGTCCCAACACGGGTTCTACACCTACGTCAGCCCCAACCACCAGGAAATCCTCGGCTACAAGCCCAAGGAGCTGCTGGGCAACAACTTCTCCTCACTCATCCACAGCGACGATGTGGCGCAGGTGGTCGAGCGCTTCAGCGAGTGCATCGTCGCGGGCATCCCGTTCGTCTGTTCGTTTCGCCTCCGGCACAAAGACGGCAGTTGGCGTTGGGTGGAGGCAGCCGCCAAGCCGCTCGAGGCCGACACCGGCTCGACCGGTTCTCCTTACGAGGGTCAGGCCATTTTCGTCTATCGGGACGTCACCGAACGCAAGGAAACCCGGCGCGCGCTCTCGGCCGAAACCGAGCGCCTGAAGGTCACCTTGAGCAGCATCGCCGATGGCGTGATCTCGACCGATCTCGCCGGCGGCGTGGTGGAAATCAACGAGGCCGCCCTTCACCTGCTGGGCCTCAAGCGCGAAGTGCTGGTCGGCTCCTCGGTCGACGAGCACCTCGAGTTTGTCGACGAAATGACGCGCCAGCCGGTGCGCAGCCCCGTCATCCGCGCCTTGACCGAAGCCGCGCCCTGCACGCTGCCGCTCTCCGGCCACACGCTGCTGCGGACCAAAGGCGGCTTCGAGTTCGCGGTTGCCGGTTCCGCGGCGCCCATCCGGGACCAGGAAGACCAGCTCGTTGGCTCGGTCTTGATCTTCCGCAACATCACCGAGAAACGCCGCACCGAGCAGGAACTCCTCAAGCTCAGCAAGCAGGAGTCGCTCGGGCAGTTGGCCGCCCGCATCGCCCACGATTTCAATAACCTGCTCACCGTCATCCTCGGCAATCTCTCGCTGACCAAAATCCTGCTCGCCCCCGGTGACGCCGCGCTCCGCCGCCTGGCCGATACCGAGAAGGCCTGCCTGCGCGCCAAGGATCTCACGCGCCAGTTGCTGGCCTTCGCCCGCGGCGGTTTGCCGGTCAAGAAGCCGCTCGCGCTCGAGCCGCTGGTCCGCGAATCGACCCGCCTCATCCTGCAGGACGCGAATGTCGCCTATCGCCTCAATTGGCCTGATCCCCTGCCCCAGGTCAACGCCGACGCCGAACAGTTGCACCAACTGCTCTACGAGTTGCTGACCAACGCCATGCACGCCACGCCGCTCGGCGGCTCCATCCACGTGCGCGGCGAGGCCGTCCGCCTCAACGCCGAAGGCACCGTGCCGCTGCCGGAGGGCGACTACGTGCGATTGAGCGTGCGCGATGAGGGTCTCGGCATCCCGGAGCAGCATCTCACGCGCATTTTCGAGCCGTTTTTTTCCACCAAGGAAAACGCGCGCGGCCTCGGCCTGGCTACCTGCTTCCTCATTGCCCGCAATCACGAAGGCTTCATGACCGTGGATTCAGTGCCTGGCTTCGGCACGACGTTCTACCTCTATCTGCCGGCGATGCCGACCTTTGTCCACCCGCCCGCAACCGACGGCCCCGAATGGATCGCGCCGACGCCGCCGCGGCGCGTCAGCACGATCGACGAGTTTGCCGATGTGTACGCGCCGATGCCGATTGTGCCCGGCGCCGCCGATACCAAGCGCATCCTGGTGATGGACGATGAGCAGCCCATCTGCGACCTCGCCGCCGAGCTGCTGAGCCGCGAAGGCTACTCTGTCGACGTCGCTTTCGATGGCGTGGCCGCGATCCGCAAGTACGAAGAAGCGCGCCTGGCTGGACACCCGTATGACGTGGTGATCCTGGATCTGACTGTGCGCGGCGGCATGGGCGGCCGGGAAACGGTCGTCAAGCTGGCGCAGATCGATCCCCGGGTACGCGCGATCGTCTCGAGCGGTTACTCACAGGACCTGATGATGAGCCGGTACCGGGAGTTTGGCTTTTGTGGGGTGGTAAGCAAGCCGTACAGCGTCTCGGAGCTGACGCAGGAGATCGAGCAGGCGATTGCCGAGGGCCTGAAGTGAGCCGGCGCTTACTCAAACGATGGCTTTGCGCGACCGCGATCATCCAAATCAAGGTAGGGGCCGGCTCTCCGAGCCGTCCCTGACTGTCTGGCAAACAAGCCCGGAATCGGGTCGCGCCAAACAAGCTCAACCCTGCCCAAACAGTCAGGACTCCGCCAACCCGTGAGCCCCATTCCGACCTTGGCCACAAGCGCCCCCACTCCCACGATTTCTCCGCGGCCAACGCACCGTGACTTCTCCTAGCCGCCTGTACTTCTCGGTGGTCATCCCGACCTACCAGCGCAACGCTTCCCTGGCGCGTTGTCTGGATCGACTCGTGCCTGGCGCACAAACGCTGCCGGCGGACGCCTACGAAGTGATCGTGGCCGATGATTTCGCTGGCGCCGACAACGCCCGGACTCTCGTCCAGGAACACTACCCCAACGTCCAT
>CAXUFU010000402.1:0-3200 GCA_964250275.1 uncultured Chthoniobacterales bacterium
ACCTTTGATCATCGCGCCGTGCTCGATGATCGTGCCCTCGCCCACGAACACGTCCGGGCCGATGTAAGGCTTGCCGACGAGTTCCCCCTGCACCCCCGGGCGCAGGCTGAACTTCAGGTAGTCGCCGATCTTGTCGATGGCTTCCCAGAGATGCGTCGTGTGCTCGAAGAGGACGCGGTGCGCGGTTTGTTCGAGGTCGAGATAATCCTGCGCTTGGAAAGAAGGGGGCACGGGGCTCATGATTTGGTGACTTTCTGTCCGTCCTTGGTGTCCTTGACCGTCCAACCCAGGCTGGCGATGCCATCGCGCAGTTCATCGCTGCGCCGCCAGTCTTTGGCCGTACGCGCCTGCGCCCGTTCCTCCAACAGTTTCGTCACCTCATCCGGCGGAGCTTCTCCGGCGCTCTCCGGTTCGAGCGCCAGCGTGCGATTGACGCGCGCCCACCATTCGAGCAAACGGCGGGCTTGGGCCGGTGTGAGGTGGCCGTCGTCCAGGGCGCGGTTGCTTTCGCGCACAATCTCGAACACCTGGCCCAAAGCGCCGGAGATGTTCAGGTTATCGTCGAGCGCCAGCTCGAAGCGTTCCTGATCCGCCAGCGGGTGCGGCTCACTGGCCGGCGCCGTCGCGGCGTGATCCTCCACCCGCGCGCGCCATTCATCGAGCCGGCGCAAAGCCTCCCGGGCGTCCGTCAAGCCGTCGAAAGTAAAGTTCAAGGGCAACCCATAGTTGACCCGCAACAGCGCGTACCGGATTTCCCGTCCGGTATGGCCTTTGGCGAGCAGATCGCGCAACGTGTAAAAGTTGCCCAGCGACTTGCTCATCTTCTGGCCCTCGACCATCAGGTGCGCGCAGTGCATCCAATACCGCACGAACTGCTGGCCGGTGACCGCCTCGGTCTGCGCGATCTCCGCTTCGTGGTGCGGGAAAATGTTGTCCACGCCGCCGCAATGGATATCGATCTGGGCGCCGAGCAACGCGCCCGCCATCGCGCTGCATTCGATGTGCCAGCCGGGCCGGCCGCGGCCCCACGGACTCGGCCAAGCGACGTCGCCATCCTCCTGGTCCCACGCTTTCCACAAGGCGAAATCGCCCAGGCTTTCTTTCTCGTATTCGTCACTCTGGACGCGGCCGCTCGGCCGCAGTTGCTCGAGATCGAGATGAGCCAGCCGGCCGTACGCGGGAAACTGATTGATCCGATAATAGACGCTGTTGTCCTCCGCCTGATAGGCATACCCGCGTTCGACCAGGATGCCGATCATTTCCACCATGCGCGCGATGTAGGCCGGGGCCGTCGCTTCCGGATAGCTCGCGGCCGCCGCAATGCGCAGGGTTTGCAGATCTTCGAAGAACGCGCGCTTGAACGGCGCGGTGAACTCTTGGAGCGCCACGCCCGCGTGCCGGCAGCCGCGGATGGTTTTGTCGTCGACATCCGTCAGGTTCATCACGCGCGTGACGTGATAATCGCGAGCTTCGAGATGGCGTTGCAGCAGATCTTCGAAGATGTACGCCCGGAAATTGCCAATGTGCGCGAAGGAATAAACGGTCGGCCCGCAGGTGTAGATCTTCACCGTCCGCCCCGCTGTATCCAAGGGGGCGAAGTCCTCCACCTGCCGGGAGTAGGTGTTAAAGAAACGGAGAGCCATTGAAGCGGATGGTAGTACTGCACCGGCTGCCCGTGAAACCGAGAGCGTGTGCCATGTGACTTTGCCCTATAGCCCAACGGCGGGTAACGGCGGCGCCGTCGCCGCGTCGGGCTCGGCTTGTTCCACGCTCGCCACCGCCAGCGCGGCGATGCCTTCCGCCCGGCCGAGAAAGCCCAGGTGTTCGTTGGTCGTGGCCTTGATGCTGATGCGCTCGGCCGGCATCTGCAAGGCTTCGGCCAGCGCCGCGCGCATCGCTCCGAGGTGCGGCGCGAGCTTGGGCGCTTCGGCGATCACCGTCGCGTCTACATTGATGATGCGCGCCGAACGCCCAGCCAGGATGGCCGCTACCTCCGCCAGGATTTGCGTGCTGCGCATGCCGCGGATGGATTCGTCCGTGTTCGGAAAATGATGGCCGATATCACCGGCTCCCACCGCTCCGAGCAACGCATCGGCGATGGCGTGGGCGAGCACATCCGCATCCGAGTGGCCCAACAGTCCGCGCGCGTGCGCGATCTCGATGCCGCCCAAAATCAGCGGCCTGCCTTCCGTCAGCGCGTGCACATCGTAGCCGATGCCGGAGAGAAACATGGGGGGAGCGGAAAAAAGCGAAGGGGTGGATGGTGCCGGCGCGCCGGCGGGTCAGCGGCGGCGCCTGGGAAAGCAATAACGTCTATTCTCTACTGCGCAATGCGTTTTGCGCTGGCCGTGATCTCGTCGATGCGTCCGCTCGAAGCGACCACGGCATATTTATCCGGGCGCTGCGGCCGGGGCGACATTTCCACTTGGCCGCCCGCGTTGCGGACCAGCAGAATGCCAGCCGCCACGTCCCACAGGCTGATGCCTGCTTCGATGTAGGCGTCCAGCCGCCCGCAAGCGACATAAGCGAGATCGAGCGCCGCGCTGCCCATCATGCGGCACTTGCGCACGCGATGGATGAGTTGTTCGAGCACGGGTAAATTCGTGTCGATCGTCTCCGCCACCTTGGCCAAGCCGACCGAGAGGATGGCTTCGGAGAGTTCGGTGCGCGTGCTGACCTGGATGACGTTGCCATTCATCAGAGCGTCGGCGCCGTGGGCGGTGGTAAATAGTTCGTCGCGCATCGGATCGTATATGACGCCGGCGAGGATCGTCTCGTGCTGGCGGAGCGCGACCGACACGCAAAAATGGGGGATGCCGTAGAAGTAATTTACGGTGCCGTCGAGTGGATCGACGATCCATTGAAACTCGCTCGCCTGATTTCCGGCCAGTCCTTCTTCACCATAGATGGCATGGGTGGGATCGCGCTCGAGGATGAGGCGGGTGATGAGATCCTGGGCTTCGACGTCGAGGGCCAGCTTAATGTCGTGCGCCGCAAATTCATTGACGCGCCGCGCTTGGCCGAAGTGATCGCGCAAGAGTTGGCCAGCCGCGCGCGCAGCGGAGATGGCGGTGTCGAGGTGTGAAGACATGGCGCAATGGTAGCGTGGATTTTGCCATCGTAAACAAAGGTAGGGATGGGCCTCCGGCCCGGTCCCTTGCTGTCTAGCAAGCGGGCGTGGAGATAGGTCGCACCAAGCA
>CAXUFU010000403.1:0-3194 GCA_964250275.1 uncultured Chthoniobacterales bacterium
GTGGTGGCCGAGAGAATGACCTCCCGGTGCCGCCCGATATGATCGCTGTGGGCGTGCGAGACGAAGGCAAAATCCTGGTTATCCCAGGGATCGAGCCACAGGTCGTGCGCGGGCAAGTGCACGCCCCGCCGGTAGCTGATCTCTGGAAAACGGCTTGTGCGGTTCATCAAAAAAGCAGCGGCTGTCCGCGGAAAGATGCATTCGACGCTCGACGCCAGGGCGATTCGCGGCGAGAGTTACCTCCCGTTGAGAGGCTCCCGGAGCATGGAGTGCATCCCGATGGTTAGTATCGCCCAGGACCCACGGAGGGCAATTTCTCTCCGCCCCCGGAGTTTCTTTGAATAATCTCTCTGCCCGGAGCTTCCAAGATTGATAGCCCGGGACCTCACCGTCCGCCCCATGCCTCGTTTGTCCATCTTGCTGCTGCTGACGTTTTCGTCGGTGGTTTTGGCCTTGCCCCTGACAGCCGCTCGCAACGACCAGCCGCCCACGCAGCTTCTCAGCCAGGCGAACGCCCTGCCGCTGGCCATTGATCCCGCCTTTCAGTTTCGCAAGACGCGGACCTATTTCCTGGAAGATCAGCAGATCACCGGCATCCCGGAGGGCATCAACGAGGAGCAAAGCCTCGCCTTTGAGCGCAAGCGCCTGCTCTACGGCGCGGTGACCATCTCCGATATCCGCGACCGGTACGGCAACTACTTCACCTTCTACTGGCGCTCGAAGCGCGCGGCCAATCTGACCGTGCGCCTCGAGTACCGGCAGCAAAAGCTCGGCGAGTTCGTGCAGGCGCAGGAGGTTAACTACCCGGCGGCCAAAGGCGATTTCGTCACTGCCTTCCGGGTCACCGGGGACGACTATTTGCAACAGGGCCGGGTCTCCCAATGGCGCGTCCTGCTGATCGAAGACCACCAGTACATCGTCGGACTGGGCCAATCTTACCTTTGGCGATGAACCTGGCCGCACTCACCTCACCGGCGCACGTGCCGCGCTTCCAACCAGCGGGCGGATTGACAGCTTGCGCCGCCCAAAACTATATTCCCTCACCCTCTGCCGTGAATCCCTCCCCGTCGATCCTGGTGGGATGCAACCAAAAAGTGGTCTGCATCCGTGTCCAAGGCAAAGGCTCCTTCCAGAACAGCGCCGGCGTCAAGCGCTTCGCTAAAGCGATGGTCAACCGCGGCTTTCGGGACTTCGTCGTCGATCTCGCGGCTTGTCCGGTCATGGACTCGACCTTCATGGGCACGCTGACCGGCATCGCCTTCCGTCTGCGCGAGCTCGGCCATGGCGGCCTGCACGTCATCAACTCAAACGAGCGCAACACCAACCTGCTGGAGGGCCTCGGCCTCGACCAGATCCTCTCGCTCGAAAACGGCAGCGGCGGATCGGCCGATTTGCTCGACTCGGATCTGTCTGCCACCGACGAATTGCCGGCGGAACCGGCGGATAAACGAGCCGCCACCGAAGTCATGCTCGCCGCCCACCAGGCGCTCGTCGATGCCGACCCGGAAAACCTGTGCAAGTTCAAGGACGTCCTGGAGTATCTCAAACAAGATCTTCGCAACGAGGAGCTGCTCGATTAGGCGTCCATCATGTGGGAAAACCTGCTTCTCGGACTGGCGGTCCTGACGGCAGCGAGCTTTCTCTGGGCCTTTCAGCGCCAGCGGCGGGTCGTTCGCCAGACGCAAAGCCGGCTGGACGAACTAAAGACCGAGGAAAGCCGGGTTTTCGAGTTTCTGCACGGCCTGGGCTCGGCCTTTTCCGACGCCCTGCGGCCGACCGAGCTGCATCGGATGATCGTTGAGGGCGCTGCCCGCATCCTGGACGCTCACGGCGGCGCTCTTTACCTGGTGGATCGCGGCGGCGCGATGCTCATCCCGACTTTTATCTCGAAGGGCTGTCCGCCGCTGGTGGCGGTGCCGGCGCACATTCTCGCCCAGGCCGCCACCATGCCGGTGGCGCTGGATAGTTACCTGCGGCTGCATCCGGTGGCGCTTGGCACCCCGGACGGCGCCAACGGCTGCGACGGCATCCTGAGCAGCGTCTGGAAGGAAAAGGCCGCCGTCTTTCTGCCGACCGCCGAACAGGACAGCCGCCTCGCCCCCGCCCGCGAGACCGCGCTGCGGACGGAATCGGCCATGATCGCGCCGTTGTTGTATGCCGGCGAAAACCTGGGCGTGCTCGCCCTCGCGAACGGTCCCCAGGGCAGCGCGTTTACCGAATCGGACTTTGAGGTGTTCAAGGCGATCTCGGAGCAATCGGCCTTCGCGCTCTACAATGCGATTGTCTACTCGGAGGTGAACGAGAAAAAGCGGCTCGATCACGATCTGGAACTGGCCCGGGACATCCAGCGCATCCTCTTGCCCTCCACGTCGCCGGACATCCCGGGGTTCGAGATCAGCGGCATCAACATCCCCGCTCGCCAGGTCAGCGGGGATTACTTCGATTACATCAAGGTCGATGACCAGCATTTTGGCGTCGTTATCGCGGATGTCTCCGGCAAAGGCGTTCCGGCTTCGCTCATCATGGCCATGTGCCGGAGCGTCCTGCGCAGCCAGGCGCCGAGCAACCCGAGCCCGGCCGATGTCTTGCGCAAGGTCAACCGGCAGCTTTTCCCAGACATGAAAGAGGACATGTTTATCAGCATGGCCTACATCATCCTCGACCATCCGGCCAATCAGGTCAGCCTGGCTCGCGCCGGGCACGACGCCCCGTTGCTTTACACGGCGCGCGACCGGAAAGTCAGCAAGATCAACCCGCCGGGCATGGCGCTGGGCGTTGACAGTGGTTCGGTCTTCGATAGGCTCACGCGCAACTTCACCGTCAACCTCGAGCGCGACGATTGTTTAATCCTTTATACCGACGGTGTTACTGAAGCCCTCGATCAAAACGGAGCGGAGTACGGCATGGAGAAAATGATCGAGGCGGTGCAATCGGCTGCGCCGGAGGGATCGCCTGCCATCGTCAAACGCCTGACCGACGATCTGCGCAACTTCTCTGGCAATCAGCCGCAGAACGACGACATAACCTTGATCGTGATTCGCAAGCTATGAACACTCCCGAAAACACGACGACCAAGATTGACGGCAAGGCCGTCCCGCCGCAGTCCGAAGGGCCGGCGACGGCAGGCACCACGCTGATCGAGCAGCCGCCGGCCGCGGATGAGGCAGCGCCGGCGGGCGGCTCCCAGGAACGCG
>CAXUFU010000404.1:0-1921 GCA_964250275.1 uncultured Chthoniobacterales bacterium
GCGCCCGCCCTACAACCGGAACTTACCGGCTACTGACATTTTCTAATCTGCTCTAGGCATGGCAGGACGCCCGCCCTCCGCGGCAACGGACGTCCCGGATTTTGTTCTCTGGCCGGGCGGGTCGATTCTGCTAAGTGTTGCGTGGATGAAAATCGCCATCGGTTCGGATCACGCCGGCTTTCCTTACAAAGAGGAGATCAGCCAGCACCTGCGCGGGGCGGGCCATGAGGTCATCGACAAGGGGACTTACGTGGCCGAGCCGCCATCGGATTACCCGGTTTTTTGCCACGCGGCAGCGGAGGCCGTGGCCACCGGCGAAGCGGAGCGCGCGATCGTGCTCGGCGGGTCCGGCAACGGCGAAGCCATTGTGGCCAACCGGGTCCGTGGAGTCCGTTGCGCGCTCTGTTGGAACGTCGAAACGGCGAAACTCGGCCGGCAGCACAACGACGCCAACTGCCTCTCGATCGGTGAGCGCATGGTCGATCTGCCGACCGCCATCCAAATCGTCGATGTCTGGCTGGAGACCCCGTTTGCCGGCGGGCGCCATGCGCATCGCATCGCCATGATCGATCCTTGACGCCACCCCTCTGCCCGCCTTTTCCTTGCCGCCTGCATGACGCTCCGCCATTTTCTTAAGTACCGCTGCCCATTGGCGCTCACCCTTTTCCCGGCCCTCCTGGCCGCGGCGCCACCCGCCACACCGGTCCCGAGCCCCACGCCGGTGGCGGACGCGATCGCCACTTTCGGCGCACAACCGGAGCCGGCTGACACGCCGGAGACGGTCGCCAATTATCAGCCCGCCAAAGTGAAGTTCCGGGCGCCAGTCTCGTTTCCGACGCTGGCCGATCTCAACCGGGAGGAAGGAATCGTCACCGTCCGGTTTTACATCGACGAAACCGGCCGCGTGACCAAAACGGAAGTCGCCAAAAACACCGGCAGCCGCTTGCTCGACCAGTTGGAGGGAGATCCGCATCTGCTCCTTTGGACCTTTGAGCCCGCCACGCTCAACGGCAAACCGGTGCCTTCGACCCATGAACAGGAGTTCGAGTTTCGCCTGGACGCCGAGCAACAGAAGCAGTTGGCGCTCCGCCGCCTGGCGTTGCCCATCGGGACGCCAGATCCTCCGTACCCCCCGGCCGCGGCGGCCAATCACCTCGAGGGAAGCGCCACGATCAGCGTCCAGTGGACCAAACAAGGGTTAGTCGACAAAATCGGGCTGGTCAAGAGCAGCGGCGTGCCCCTGCTCGATGTCACCGCCCTGCGATTTGCGTACGAGAATTGGCACATTGACCCCGCCGCGAGCAGCCCGGAGAAGCCGTTCGTTAAAACGATCAAATTCACGCCGCCGCAATGAGGGTCGTGGGCGGCTTGAACCGCCGCCGGTCTCGACTAAGCTACCTCTTACCATGACAGAGCGCTCCTTCGATCCCGTTGTACCCCAGGAGGGTTGGCATGTGCTGCATCTGTTTTACCGGGTCGAGTACGGCCAATGGCAGTTGCTCGGGCCGGATGAGCAACGCCAGGCGAAGACGAATCTCTCTCTCCTGATCCAGGAGATCCGGGCGGTGCCAGACACGCAACTGCTGGCGTTCAGCGTAGTCACGCCCAAGGCGGATCTTGGGTTCATGCTGCTCACGCCGGACTTGCAGAACGCCAATGCTTTCGAGAAGCGGCTCAATCTTTCGCTGGGGGCCGACGTGCTGTCACCCGTCTACAGCTACCTTTCGATGACCGAACGCAGTGAATATACGGCCTCGGAAGCCGAGTACTGCACGCAGACGCTCGAGAACGAGCGCGGCTTGAGCCGCGGCACACCTGAGTACGACGCTGCGCTGGCGGAGTTCCACGCGCGGATGGACAAATACGGGCGCGACCGTCTTTACCCGAAACTGGGCAACCGGCCGGTGCTCTGCTTTTACAG
>CAXUFU010000404.1:1931-3192 GCA_964250275.1 uncultured Chthoniobacterales bacterium
CAAACGGCGCGGCGCGCAGCAAAACTGGTACCGGTTGCCTTTTGCCGAGCGCAAGGAACTGATGGGCGGCCACGCCCGAATCGGGCGGCAATGGGCCGGCAAGATTCGGCAACTCATCACCGGCTCCACCGGGCTGGACGACTCCGAATGGGGAGTAACGCTTTTCGCCAACGATACTCACGATCTCAAGGGCATCGTATACGAGATGCGCTTTGATCCCGTCAGCGCGGAATACGCGGATTTCGCTGAGTTCTACATCGGCTTGCAACTGCCGCTCGATGAACTGTTCCGCCGGCTGCAGCTTTGACCGCGGAGTTGTTGCCATGGAAACGAAAGTGGCGGCTCTCGAAACGATTTTGCGCCGGCACGCGCCGCTGTTGATCGCGTACTCCGGCGGGGTGGATAGCGCCTACCTGTTGGCGGCGGCAACCCGAGTGCTGGGAACGCGTGCGGTCGGAGTCATTGCCGACAGTCCCAGCCTGCCGCGCAGCGCCTTGCGGGAGGCTCTGGAGGTCGCGCAAGGGATTGGCGCGCAGGTCGAAGTGATCCGCACCGAAGAACTGGCCGACGCGAACTACGTCAGCAATCCGCTCAATCGCTGTTACTTCTGCAAATCCGAGCTGTTTCTCCGCTTGGACCGGCTGGCCCAGGAACGTTCCTTTGCCGCCATCGCGTACGGCGAGAACGCCGATGATGCGAGGCAAGTGCGGCCAGGGGTGAAAGCAGCGGCGGAGTTCGCGGTCGTGGCGCCCTTGAAAGAAGCCGGGCTGACCAAAGCGGAAATCCGGCAACTCTCGCATGCGGCCGGTTTGCCGACGGCTGATGCCCCGGCCCAACCGTGTTTGAGTTCCCGTATTCCGCACGGCACGCCGGTGAGCATCGAAGCACTGGGAATGATCGAGCGGGGCGAAGCGCTCGTACGCAGCCTCGGTTTCCGGGTTTTCCGGGTGCGCCATCATGTCGATGCGGGTGGGGAGTTGCCGCGTGCCCGGGTGCAGATCGCGCCGGAGGAGATGGGCGCGCTGGGCGGATGCTCGGAAAGCCTGCGGCAAGGGCTGGCGGAGGTCGGGTACGGCGTGGTCGAGTTCGATCCGCAGGGCTACCGCTCGGCGTCGTTTTAGGCGGTACGCCAAAGTATTTGGACGGGCACGCTCCGTCGTGCCCCTATTTGTCCGTTCCGAGAAGCGGTCGGCCAGCAGACATTCAGGGGCACGATGGAGCGTGCCCATCCAAGCGTTTGGGATGGTTCCTGGGCTTACAC
>CAXUFU010000405.1:0-3184 GCA_964250275.1 uncultured Chthoniobacterales bacterium
ATTTCCATGGGTGCTTGTCCAGTCAGCGGACGATGTCAGAGAGGGCAGCGAGCACGGGACGCTGGCAATAACGCCGGTAATTCCCGTGGCGGAACTCGTCCCAGACGCGCCGCACCCGTTCTCTTCTTGGGCGCGGCAGGGCTGCGCGATGCTGGAAGAACGCGGCCTGCCGCGCCAGCTTCTCCAGCGCGCCGGGCACAGCCACCTGGCCAACGCGTTTGACCAGCAGGGCATGCACTTTCTGCATGTTCGCAGCGACCGGCCCGAACCGTTCCTGCCGGTTGCGCGAAACGCGACTGGTCCGAGCGCCGGCGCCGACACCGACCTGCTGTTTGTCGTGTTGGCGGTAAAGCATCGTTTGCCGCGGCACGCAATCGAGGCCTCCCAGCGCCGCGGCCACCAACGCCAGCCAGCCGTCGTGGATCAGTTTATCCGGCAAATCCACCGGGATCGGGAGAGCAAGCGCGGCCAGCTCGCGCCGGATCACGAGCGTAGCTCCCGTGATGAGGTTGCCCCCGGCGAGCGCATCGAGAGCTTGCCCGGGATCGCTCAGCCGGCGCAGGACCGGCTCGTGCAAGGACAGGCGGCCCCAGAGGCTGGCCCCTTCCGCCACCGGCCGTAATGTCTCGTCCACCACGGTGGCATCGGTAAAGAGCGCTAGACAGCGAGGATGCTCCGCCAAAAAAGCGAGCGCGATGGCAAGTTTATCCGGCAGCCAGACGTCGTCCTGATCGCAAAGCGCCAGGCAATCGCCTTGGCAGAGGGCCATCGCCGCGGCAAAGTTTTGGGTCGAGCCCAGGTTGACGGGCTGGCGCACCAGGCGCACGAGGAACGGCGCCCGCTGCGCGAACGCCTCGACGATGCCGGCCGTGTCGTCGGTCGAACGGTCATCCGAGACGACGAGCTCGTCCGGCAGCCGGGACTGCTCCGCGAGACTGCGCAACTGTGCGGGCAAGTAGGCTGCGCCGTTGTAGGTGCAAAGAGCAACCGAGATTGAGAGCGGGCTCATGATTGACCTGGGTAAGCGGGAAGAAGGGGTCAACCGGCCGGGGCACGTTGCTTGAACTTCCGGAGGGATTGCAAATGTTTTTCCAGCCGGATGATACTCTCGGCAGGCGACCACTTTTGCGCCGCCAGCCGTTCCCCGGCGGCCCCGAGCTCGGCTGCCAGCGCGGGATCATCCAGCAGACGTTGCATCGCCTGCGCCAGAGCGGCCGGTTCGCGGTCGCAGAGAAAACCGTTCACGCCGTCAAACACCGTTTCGCGGATCCCGCCTTCCGCCACGGCCACGACAGGAGTGCCGCAAGCATTGGCCTCGATCGGCGCGTAGCCGAAGGGCTCCAGGTGCGACACGTACAGCAGCAGGGCGGCCCGATTGAGGATGCCCACCAACTCGCCGTCCGGGACGCGGGCGCGCACGGAAAAATCAACTCCCTTTTGCAGCGCCAAGGCTTCCATTTCGCGTTGGTACGCCGGGTCGCCGGAATTTGCCACCCAGACGAGCGGCGGCCGCGGCGGCGGCAAACCAGCCATGGCTGCAATGGCGGTGGCCACTCCTTTGATGTCATGCATGGACCCGAGCCCGACCACCAACCTTTCTCTCGGCGGCGCTGGCTCGAGCCGGTGAAACTGACTCGCGTCAAACCCGAGATAGCAGACCCTGGCGTCCAGGCCGTAGACGCGGGCGATACTTTCGCGGCTGAAGTAGGAGTTGACCAGGATCCGGTCGTACGCCCTGGCGTCTTCGACTTCGCGCCGGGCTTGGGTGCGCAGCCGATGATTTTGCCGGCTATCGACGAAATTGCGCCACCAGCGGCGGACAAAAAGCGCGTCCCCAGCTCTGGGCGGGCGGGCGAGCCAGGGCAACTCCGGCAGCGCCTCGTACCGGTGGCGCGCGGGTTCCTGCAAATACAGGCAAGTCGGAATCTTGCCGCCGCGCAAAAAAGACCCGAGCCGTGGGACCGAAAAGAAGCGGCAGGGAGCGAGGAAAACCAGGTCGAAGCCGCCGGCCAGGATCGCCTGCGCGCAGGCTGCACTGTGGCGGTTCATCTCGGCCAGCAGGGCCAGATGGTCGATCCCGAGCCGTTCCTTGATGCCGTCGGCCAGGGGACGCGGGGGCCGGGGCCAGTCGAAAGGCAGCCGATGCTCGGGAACAAGCGTAGAGAGTGGCAGGTAGCGATCGTCGGCGGTCGAGGGGCACCAGGCTTCCAGTTGATGCCCGCGCGCGACCAACCCTGCAACGTGTCCGTACAAGGCCCGCTTGCCGCCACCGCTGGGCAAGTTATGCCAGATGGCAATCTTCATGGGCTGGCCGCGGCAACGTCTAACGAACGATCTCGCTACGCGCCGGCGGCATTTCCCGGCCCGACTTGCCGAACGAGCCTGGCAGGTATTGCTCGGCCAGGCCGGTCACGTTGGTCAAAGCGCGGGAGCCGCCAACCCGGCAGGTAGTTCGGTGGATAAGATGCATCGAAGTCTCGGAAGCAGAAAGGGTGCACACAGCCGGGGGCAGTGGCAAGCCGCCGCCTGGTAATTTCACGTGCGTCGCCGACGTTATTGCACGGTTTCCCCACGCGCTAACGTCAGATCACCCTCAGCGGTATCAATGGCTACCGCCTATGAAACGACGCCTCCTTCCCTTCGCCGCCGCCGCGCTCAGCCTGGCCCATGCCGCCTGCGCGCAAGACGCTCTGCGCGTGGACCACAACACGCGCCAGCCCACCAGCCCGGTCAACCTCAGCGGCGCCAACGTCACCGGCCTCGGTGGTGCGGCTCTGCTCAATCTCGGCACTGCGGCGGGCACCGTCGCCGCCGGCGATGATCCGCGGATTCTCAAGACGTTCACCCCCGAGCAGTTTCCCGCCAGTGGAACGGACGACACTGCCATGGTGCAGGCCGCGGTCACGGCGGCGTGCGCCAACGCACCGGCCAAGGTGCTGCTCTCACGCACTTACACGGCGTCTGCCACGATCACGGGCAATGCCGCGATTACTATTGAAGGCATCAACGAAAACTCCGGGATCATCACCACCGCGACCGTGGGTGATATCTTTTACTTCGCGCCTGCGGGAACGGTAAATCCCGGCCTGGTCAGCACGGGCCTGCAGCGGCTGACCTTCAAGAACTTTTTCATCGACGCGGCGGCGCCCATGACCAGCGGAGCGGCCATCCACCCGGTTTGGAC
>CAXUFU010000406.1:0-3179 GCA_964250275.1 uncultured Chthoniobacterales bacterium
ATGGTAGCCGTCGCGGAACATGCCCGCTTCCTTCCAGGTGGCTGGTGGCTCCGGCGCCCCGGCGCGGTCCAGAGTTTCGACGAGATCAGGCAGCGGCTGCAGTTGTCGCCCGAGTTTGACGTTCAGATCGCCCGGCTGGCTGGCGGACTGGCCATCCACGGTCGACGGCAGATTTCCCAGCAGGCGCTGCAGCTCGGGCACAACACGCAGGGACGTTTGCAAGGCCGCGAGATCGCGCGCGCTGCCACTGGCTTGGGTCAGGCGGCCGAGCGCCCGCTCGAGATCGCGCACTTCGCGTAGGGCTTCGCGCAAGTGCCGCAAGCCGTCGGGCGCCGCCAGGAGATCGGCGATGAGTTGCTGGCGTTCGCGCAAAGCCGCGATGTCCCGCAGCGGATGGAGCAGCCAACTCCGCAGTTGCCGGGCCCCCAGCGGGGTCACGGTCCGATCCAACGCCTGCAACAAGCTGGTGCCGCCCTCGGCCCGGCTGCGGACGATTTCCAGGTGGGTCTGCGAGACGGCGTCGAGGACGAGAAACTCGCCGGGCTGATAGCTGCTGAGTGCGGTGATGTGCTCGAGCGACCGGCGCAACTCCTGCCGCAGGTAATGGAAAATGGCGCCCGCCGCCGCTACCGCCAGCGGCAGCCGGGCGCAGCCGAAGCCATCGAGCGATTGCACCCGGAAGTGCTCGCGCAGGATGAACTCCGCCTGCTCGAAAACGAAGGCGTGGGCGTCGTACGCCCGGGTGCGATCAAGATCGGCGAACGCTAGGGTCTGCGCCGCGTCGTCACTGATCAGAAACTCGGCGGGCGCGACGCGGGTCAGTTCATCGAGCAGCGCAGGGCCGCCGGCGACTTCCGTGACGCGGAAAGTGCCGGTGGTCAGGTCCAGATAGGCGAATCCGTAGACGCCTTTGCGATGAAACGCCGCGGCCAGATAGTGGTTGGAGCCGGCGTCGAGCAACCGCGGATCGGTCACGGTGCCGGCGGTGAGCACCTGGCTGATTTCGCGCTCGACGAGTTGTCCGGGGCGGACCTCGCCCTTCTGCTCGCAGATGGCGACGCGTTTGCCGGCTTGGATCAGTTTGCCGATGTAATGCTCGGCCGCATGGAACGGCACCCCGCACATGGGTGTGTCCTGGCGCTTGGTCAGCGTGACGTTGAGGATGGAGCTGGCGAGAACCGCGTCCTCCGCGAACAATTCGTAGAAATCCCCGAGACGGAAAAGCAGGAGCACATCCGGCGGCAACGTGGCCCGGATGCGCTGATACTGCCGCATCATCGGAGTCTGGGCAGACGCCGTTGGGTCAGGCGCCTGGCTGCTGGATGACGCCGGCTTCACGCGTCGTCACCCATGCTGTCCTCGTCCTCCGCGCGCGTCTGTGCCTGGACTTGCTTTGCCTGCGCGCGCAACTCGTCCGGCAACAGCGGAAGCACGACCGCCGGCTCGACTTCCGCCAACCGCATGAGATCGAGCGCATCCTTCATGCGTTTGGTCGGACGCTGCGTGGGATCGCTCCACGCCCAGACCTTGCCGCGGACCAAGTCTTCGAGGCCTGCCACCGGCAAGTCGCGCCCGAAAACCGGACGTACGGCTGCTCGGTCCGGAAAGATCTGATAGCGAGCCTCCTGCGGAAACTGCACCAGGAGCCGGTGTGTGCCTCGCTCGCCGGGTTTTAGCCTGCGCTGCGCAATCATCCAGTGCGCGCGTTCCTTGATGGCAAAGTTTGCCACGCGCAGGTCGGCCAAGACAATTCCCAAATCGCAGGCGACCACTACCAGATGACAATCGGCCGTGTATACCGGCGACGCGTACGTATTGACCGCCAGCCCGCCGATCAAGCACCAACCCGCTCCGAGGCGGTGCAGTAAGTCAGCGACAAAAAATAGGTCGGTCGTGCCTTCCACAATTACACCGTCGTATAACTCCCGCTCCGTCATCGCCGGAGTTTACGTCAGCGAGCGCCTGGTGTCTCGTTTTTTGGCCCGGGTTCTCAGGCGGGAAAAACTATCCTTTCGTAGATCTCGGAGAGCGGCAGTTCGCAATCCAGGCTAGCGAGATGGACGAAGTCTCCGAGGTCGCTGCGTTCCTCGCGGGTCCAGATGCCGCTTGGCAGACGAACGTGCTGCTCTACGCGCGGTCCGTCGGTGGACACCGGTAAATAGTCCGTCAGGGTGCCGATCTTCCGGTAGCGGGCAAACTTGTCGCCGCGGTCGAAATCCTGTGTGCTGCGAGAGAGGACTTCGACAATCACCTGCGGGTTGAGCAGGCTCGGCGGGTCGTCCTTGTTCCCTTCAAACTGGGGCTCGCCGCACAAGGCGGAAACGTCCGGATAGGTGTACATCTCGCCGGACGCCGAGCGGACGCGCATGTCAGAGTTGAAAACGTCGCCTGGGCGCCCCCGAAAGCGCTGGTGCAGCGCAGCCAAAATGTTGTTGGTGATCTTAACGTGGATCGGATGGGCGCCTGCCATCGCGAAGATTTCACCCGCGATGTACTGGCTCTTGTACTCGGCCGCTATCTCTAGCTCCAGGTATTCCTCCGGTGTGAAATGGAGTTTAAAGAGCGCGGTCATGGTCCTTCCCCATTAAACGCGCTGACGGGCGCACTGGCAACGCCACGCCGGCTTAGCTACTCCAGCAACGACTCGATCTCCTCGAAGCTCAGCGTCTCGAGCAGCGGTTCGTCGTCCTCGCGCTCGACGACGGCTTTGGTCAACTCCTTCTTGCGGTTCTGCAGCGCGAAAATCTTTTCCTCGACCGTGCCGCGCGCGATCAGGCGGTAGGCCGTCACTACCTTTGTCTGCCCAATGCGATGGGCGCGATCGGTCGCCTGCGCTTCGACGGCCGGGTTCCACCAGGGGTCGAAATGGATGACCGTATCGGCACCGGTGAGGTTCAGGCCCACGCCGCCGGCTTTTACGCTGATCAGGAACGCGGTCACGCTTTCGTCGGTTTGGAACCGTTCCACAGCGGTGACGCGGTCTTTGGCTTTCGTGCTGCCGTCGAGGTAGGAGTACTTCATGCCCGAGGCGTCCAAGTGCTCGGAGAGAATCCGCAGCATCGAGACGAACTGGCTGAAAATCAGGACCCGATGACCGCCTTCGACGATCTCCTCCAATAATTCGTCGAGCAACGTGAGCTTGGCCGACGAAGGCGAGGGCGGCTGCGGCGTGAACCCGG
>CAXUFU010000407.1:0-1382 GCA_964250275.1 uncultured Chthoniobacterales bacterium
CACCCAGAAACAGCCGCCCGCAACACAAAGCCTGCACGACGATCCAGACGAAAAACGGATGTTGGCGCAGGGCGTCGATCCTTCCGGCGCGCCGGGAAGATCGCGCGGCCGGCGCCCCTGCCGCAAGACGGCGGGCAGGCGCGATCGGCCGCGCCTCATCATCAGCCTCTGACGCGGGATCCGCCTCGGCGGGCGGACTGGTGGCGGCAGGCTCCCCGGCCGCGGATGGTTGGGCCGGGCGCTTCTCAGCGCCGCCGGCAGCCCGCTGGAAACGGTGGTTTCTCTGTCCGGTGCGTCCGGGAGCGAGGCCGGTCTCGGGATCAGCAGCGGAGTCGGCGTCGCCGGCGAGGACCCGTACCACCTCCACCAGCTTTGCCAGTGCAGCGGCGTTGGCTGCCGCAGGCTGGTGCTCTGGTGAGTCCGGATGAGGGCGGGGATGAATCCTGGGCTGCGGGGAGGTTGCCGACGCGCCGGCGTCTTCGGGAGGTTCCGCCATGGATGGAATCTTGAGGACGCAGAGTCCCCGTTACGGTACACCAGCCAGGCCTCCCCCGATCCGCTGGAAGTTCCAGGCAAGTTGTTTACGTTCGAGCCGGGCGAGCGAAGCCGCAAGTTTCATGCACCACCGTTGTCTGCACATCTCGCTCACCCGGCCCGACCGCCTGGTGGAGGCGTTGGCGCTGGCGGTTCGCGCGCGCGAGCGCTTCGACTCCTGCCGCCTGATCTACGAGCAGTCCGACTGGTGGCGACAGATCGATCTGGATGCTTGGCGGCCGCTTTTTGAGCGGGTGGACGCCATCGAAAAAGTTCGCAGCAACCGGGGGCTGCGGGATATCCCTCGCCATTACCGCGCGCGGAACGCGCGCCAGCGTCGTCTGTTGAGTCTTGGTCTTGGCGCCGGGGACGCCATCGTTTGCCTGGCCGGTATCACGGGGTTGGCCAACGCATTGGCTTCAGCCTATCCCGCCGTGCCGAAGGTGCTGTGCGTCGCGCTCAAGAAATACGTCGACGCCAGCCGGCGGCCGGATTTCCTCCGCTACCGGCATACCACCTCGAGCTGGGTCCAAAACCGCCTGCTCGAGCCGGCCGCCGGCGTGGGCCGGACCCTGCACCTCAAGCCCTGGCACTCGCGCGGGGGCGACGGCGTCCGGCTCGAGCGGCTCCAGCGGCCGCTCGAAGAGGTTTTCCAGCGCATCCTGGTCTTGAGCAACAGCGGCGCCGAACTCCCGGCCAGTGGCGCCGGGAACTTGCTCGCCGCGCCGTTCCCGAGCCTGCCCGAACTGGGTTCGTTACTGCCCGGGCCGCCGATCGGGCGTGACGCCAGCGCGCGGCAAGTGGTGTTCTTTGGCACGCCGTTTCTGCTCGTCCGCAATCTGCCACCG
>CAXUFU010000407.1:1392-3173 GCA_964250275.1 uncultured Chthoniobacterales bacterium
CGGAGTACGCGGCGTTGTTGAACGCGGGACTGGATTTCATCCGCCGGCATTACGGCGGCCGTTGTCAGTTGCACTATCGGCCGCACCCGGCGGAAAAAGAGGAGCTCGGGCTGCTGCGCCTGGAGGGTTTTTCCGTCGATCACGATCATGAGGTGGCGGAGTTGTATCTGCTGCGCCAGGCGCGATCGATTGAGGCGATTTATTCGGTTTCCTCGACCGTTTCCCGGGTGGCGTGCAACTTCGGCCTGAACGCCTACTGCTTCTGGCGCTGTTTTCCGTTCGCGCCTTCGGCGGCGGCTTACTTCGCGTCCCTGATGGGCCAGGTGCCCACGGCATTCGAAATCCGCTCGCTCGACCAAACGCCCATGGCGTACGCGCCCGGGCTCGACGCGCCGCCGGCGGCGAACGTCGTAAGCTTTGCTGAAGCTGTGCTGCTTGCGGTCGAGAGCGCCGCCGCATAGCGGTTCTCAAAAAAGGTGGGGACGGGTCTCCGACCCGCTCCCTGCTTGTCTGCGACCCCTGTGGCGACTAAAAAGCTCGCCCGAGTCAAGCAACTACCCGCTTCAAATTCCCGCTGCACTACTGCAGCGGTGGGGCGGTCCACTCGTCGCTGTCGGAGCTCGGACGCGTGCCCGTGCTAGCGGGAGCCGCGGCGGCGGCATCGTCCGGTGCCTCAGGATTTGGTATTGCGTGGTGCATCGGCTGTTGGTCCAATTCCTTGGGGTTGACCCAGCCTTTGCCGTAGAAATCGCGATCTTCGTCGCTCATGAACGCACAGCCGCTGACGAAGGTCAGCAGTGTGGCCGAGACACAAAGCGCCGTCAGCAACGTGCGGCATCGGGCAGAGGGAATGCGCAGCATAAGAAGTTTGCGGCTACTTTCCTGCCGGAGTCGGAAACTCCAGTTCGCGGCGGGTGGAACGGCCGGCGGTCAGGTCGCCCACATCGAAGAACGTCACGTACGCCATGTAACTCAGGATCACGACCACGCACGCCGTCTGGATGACTTCGAGCACGCGGATATTCGCCGGGCGCCGGCGTACCGCCTCGATCAGCGCCAGCAAGATATGGCCGCCGTCCAGCACCGGGATCGGCAGCAGGTTCAAAAGCGCCAGATTCACGTTGAGCACCACGCTAAACCACAACGCCATCCGCCAGCCCTGCTCACTCTGGAACAGGAAGTAATAGGTGCGGAAAATAAAGAGCGGGCCGCCGAGATGCTGGAGCTTGATCCCGGACTTCGGCGCGATGACCGCTCCCACCGTGTTGACGACACTCATCACGCTGGCCTCGATCTGCTCCAGCGGCGGCTCATGATCCAGCGTCAGCACGCCGGACGTATCCCAAACGATGCCGTCAGCGTCTTCCGCCGGCGCGATCCCGATCAGTGGGTCGTGCGTCCCGGCCGGGACCTGCGGCGTCACCTGCATGGACAAGCTCTGGCCTTTGCGCAAGACGTCCAGCGTGATCGGCGTCGCCGGATGCGCGGTGATGATCGCCTTGAGGTCCGCGAACCGGGCTGCCGGCTGTCCGTTGATCGCCACGATGTCGTCCCCCTTCTTCAAACCCGCCCGGTCCGCCGGGCTGCCGGCGAAGACGTCGCCGACCGTAAAAGGCATCGCCGGCAGGGTGAGTTGGAGCGAACGATGCTGGCGCTCGACCGTCAAAGTGTGCGGCTGCCCGTACGAGTTCACCTCCTCGTCGGAGAGCTGCAGGGGATTGTAGAGCTTCTGGCCGTCCACCGCCGTGACGACGTCATTGACTTGCAACCCGGCCTGCGCC
>CAXUFU010000408.1:0-3157 GCA_964250275.1 uncultured Chthoniobacterales bacterium
CCCCCCACTGCCCCCCTCAACCCAGCCGGCGCGGGGGTCCATTTGCCCCCCCGGGCCGCGCGGGCGCGGGCGGCCGCCAGGCAAGCGCAAGCGTGCGCGGACAGCGCCGATCCGCCGCGCCGCGCCTCCATGACCCAATGGAGGGTAATGACCCCGAGCAGGACCAGCCAGAGGTCGGGTTTAATCCCAACTCCATTGTCCATGACCATCGGAGCGGTCGCAAAAACCGCGACTACGCCCAGAGCGACCGGGGAGCGAATGCCAGCGTTTTTGAGCAAGGCCAGCATGGCGAAGAGGATCAGCGGGAAAGCCAGGCTGACGAGAAACTTTCCCGGCAGTTCGGCGCCGGAAATGATCGTTCCGGCCGCGAACAGCAAGTCACCGCCGATCGGGAAAACCGAGAGGCGGTCGTTGTGCGAGACGAAGGGCAGCGCGCTGGCATTTTGCCGCCAATACGCCGCCCGCGAGCCGTGGTACATGAGATCGTCCCAGCGCGTGATCGGCGCGAGTATCGCCATCAGGAAGACCGGGCAGGTCAAGGCGAGCAACACGGCGGCTTCCAGCGGGCGCAGGGTGTTTGAGAGCGCGGTGTGCGCGGCCGGATGCTGGCGCAGACGGAGCGTTGCCGCCGTCCCGAGCGCTACGGACGCGATGGTCAAAAACCCGGCCCAGGTCCAGCCGGTCAGAAGATGAAAAGGCGAGAGCAGCGTCCCGGTGGAGGTCAGGAGCAGGAAGCCGATCAGGCTGGCGCTGCAGAAGAGGTTCAGGCCGTTGGCGCCGATGGCACGCGCGGCCAGGATCGACCCGGCGACGACGGCAGCCAGGGTGAGGCAAAACAGCCAGTTGCCCGGCTCGAAGATGCTCTGCGTCACGCGCAGCGAAAGCACGTAAAAGGGCGTGTCCGCCGAGTTCCCCGCGCCGAGGGAGAACTTGACCAGATTGATCCCGCGCTTGAATCGCAATGGCGCCGATACCGGCGTGAGACCGCCCGGGCTGGCAGTCTGGACGCTGGCAGTTGAAGTCTCCAGGGCGTTGCCAGCCCAGACCGCGATCTGGAGCGTCGCGCTTTTGATCGGCTCGGCGGCTTGCAACTCCGCCCGCAGGCGCATCGTCCGTTCATCCGGTGAATACACCAGGAGGGTGGCAGCCGTAGCCGTCGGATGCGTCTGCCGCTCAACCAGGCGCGGGAAGTTCGGCCCGACTTGAAAGGGCCAGTCGCGCCCGGCATTGCACGCAAAAACAAATGCCAGCAACGGGAGCAGCGCCCAACACATCTTCCACCGGTGCGAGGGGAAAGCGGCGCAAGAGCTTCGCGCGGGAAGCTGGACCTCCGGGACGGTCGAAGAGCGGAGCGTAAGGTTCAGGAGGGACTCCCAAAGCAACCGTGATGCCACGGCTCTGGGTAACCCAACGCTGGTCCTTTGATGACTCGGCTACCGCTTGCGCCGGCCGGTCGAGTAACTGTAGCCCTTGCCGGAACGGCCGCCCGTCACGCGCACTTTCTCCAGGTTGTCGCCCGTTTTCAGCTCGAAAAGCGCGGTATATAAATAGGGGAACGTCTCGAGCTTCAGACGCGGGATCGGCCGCTCGATGAAACGCTCGATCGCCTGCACGTGGTTGACGTCTTCCGCCGTGAAGATCGTCAGCGCGTCGCCTTCCTGCTGCGCGCGGCCCGTGCGGCCGATGCGATGCACGTAATCTTCCGGGTGTTGCGGGACGTCGAAATTGATGACGTGCGTCACGCTGGCGATATCCAGCCCGCGCGACGCGATATCCGTCGCGACCAGCACCTCGAAGCGGCCGTCGCGGAACCCGGCTAGCGATTCCTCGCGTTCCTTTTGCGCGCGGTCCGAATGTAAGACGGCGACCTTGTGCCCTTCGGCGATCAGCCGGCTGGCCACCTGGTCGGCACCGATTTTCATGCGGCAAAAAACGATGACGCTGTGGTATTGCGTGTGGTCGAGCAAGGCGTGCAACAGATCGAATTTCTGCGCGCTCGCCACGGGGTACAGGTTGTGCGTGACGGTCTCCGCCGGCGAACGGCGGATGCCGATCGAGACGGTCTCCGGATCGCGCATGGCCCATTTCACCAAGCCGTCGATCTCCGGCGGGATGGTGGCGGAAAAGAGCAGCGTCTGCCGGTTGCGCGGGCATTGTTCCAGGAGCCGGCGGACATCGGGCAAAAACCCCATGTCCAGCAGCCGATCCGCCTCGTCGAGGACGACGACTTCCAGGTCCTGCAGCTTGAGTGCGCCGCGTTCGAGATAATCCAGCGCCCGTCCCGGCGTGACGACCCACACATCCATGCCGGTAGCCAATTGCTCGCTCTGCTTGCCGTAGCCGACGCCGCCGTACATCACGCCCACCTTCAGCGGGCTGAAGCGGCCGAACGCCCGGAACGCCGCCTCGACCTGGAGCGCCAGCTCGCGTGTCGGCTCTATGATAAGAGCGCGCGTGCCGCCGAGGCGGTCGAGCCGGGTCAAAATGGGCAGGGCAAATGCCGCGGTCTTGCCGGTGCCGGTCTGGGCCGAGCCGATGACATCCTTGCCTTCGAGGATCAGGGGAATGGCGCGTTCTTGGATCGGGGTGGGTGCGGTGTAACCAGCGGCCTTTACGGCCAACTGCACGTCCGCGGAAAGTTGGAAGTCTTCAAAAACCATGTCAGGAGCGCAAGCTGGCGGAATGCCGGGCGCCGCCACAAGTTCCTCCGGGAGACACCGTGCGCTCATGCTGGAGCGCGGCGCAACCTACTCCAACTCTGGGGCTTTGTCACTCGTGCGGGTGCGGCCGGAGCCGGGCATGTGACGTTTCCGTGCTGGTTGTGTGACGCTTTGGCTGCCAACAATGCTTGCCCTGACACAGCCCAGGAGTGATTTTACCGCACATGCCCCGTTGCTCCTGGCGCCTGGCCGCTCTTCTGCTCGCAAGCGTCGCGCTTTTGGCGGTGGCACGGCCCGCACGCGGCAGTGACATCCGGATGAAAGACGGGGTGGTCTACTCCGGGGTCACGATCCTGCATCGCGACGCCAGCGCGTTGGAGATACGCACGGACTACGGCGATGTCCCGCTGCGGCTTTCCGCGGTCGCGCAGATCGATGGCGTTCGCGTGGGGACGCCGAGTGTTTCCCCTGCGCCAACGACGGTGCCCGAGTCGATG
>CAXUFU010000409.1:0-3157 GCA_964250275.1 uncultured Chthoniobacterales bacterium
CTGTACCCGGCAGGCGAAGCGCCCGCCCTACAACCGGAACTTACCGGCTACGACACGCCCCACCCTTTTTTGGACGGGCTCCTAATCTAATTGGCCGTATGAGGGCGGCCGTGGCGCAGCGCACGGTCTACGCTGTCCATCAATTCATTCAAGTCGTACGGCTTGGGCAGAAAACCGCTGGCGTTGCCTTTAAGGAGATTCTCCGCCTCGATGTCCAGGCTGTAGCCGCTGGAAATCAAAACCCGTACATCCGGGTCCAGCGCGCGAAGGCGCTGAAAACATTCCGGACCGCTCATTTTCGGCATGGTCAGGTCGAGCAAGATCAAATCGACTTTGCGCCCCGCTTTTTCGAACTGCTCGAGTGCTTCCACGCCGTTGCCTGCCACTAGGATGTCGGACGCGATCTCACCCAAGGCCGTCACGCAAAAATCGCGGAGGTCCGGTTCGTCGTCGACGACCATCACCACCAGCTTGCGGCCCGGATCGCGCCGGATTCCCGGTTCACCGGCTTCGACATTATCCTCCGAACTCTTGGGCGTGAGCGGGATGAAGGCCGAGAACTTCGTGCCCTCGCCCAGCGCGCTGGTGACATCGATGAAACCGTTGTGTTTCTTGATGATCCCGTAAACCATGGCCAGCCCCAACCCCGTCCCCTTGCCAACTTCCTTGGTCGTGTAGAACGGTTCGAAAATGCGGTGCAGGACGTCTTTGGGGATGCCGACGCCATTATCCTCGACTTCCAAAATGGCGTAACGCAGATCGGCGTCCTCGACTTCGGCTTGCGCCTGGGTATCGGAGCCGATGCGGGTCGAGATGGTAATTTTGCCGCTGCCGGAGAGCGCGTCGCGTGCGTTGAGGATCAGGTTGATCAGCACCTGCTGAATCTGCGTGGAATCGGCTTCGATGTTCGGCAGCTCCTCGGCCGGCTCGAATTGCACGTCTATGGATGCGGGCACGGTAGACCGGATCATGTCCATGGTCTCCGCCACCAGCTCGTTGAGGTTGAAGACGTGCAGGACGGTCGGGTGCCGGCGGCTGAAGGCGAGCAACTGGCCGGTCAGCTCCGCGGCGCGGTTTGCGCTCTTTTCGATCTGCAGGAGCTTCTGGTTGCTGGACTCGTTTTCCTTGAGCTCGCGTTTGAGCAGCTCGGTGTAGCCGACGATGGTCGACATAACATTAATAAAATATTGCGCGACGCCGCCTGCCAGCGTGCCGATGCTGTCCATCTTTTGCGAGTGCACGAGCTGACGCTCGACTTCCTTGTCGTAGGTGATGTCCCGGAAAAAGAACATCCGGCCAAAGATGTGCCCCTGGGCATCCCGCGCCGGCGTGGCGAACCGGTGCAAATGCGTGGGGACCGCGTCCGCGGTGCTTTTCACGAGGGTGATCTCGTCGATCCGCTCGGCGGTCGGGTCGGCCAGCAAATCCTCGATGATGGTCAGTTGCGCGTCCCAGTCCGGCAGGAGCGGACGGGCCATCTCCATGAAATTGAGGTAACTGCTCCCCTCCACATCCGTGTTTTGGAGGCCGAAGAGCACGCAGAAGCTCCGGTTGACTAGGGAAACGACGGCCGGCACCGGGGCCGGCGGCTGCTCGATGACCATGACGGCGACATCGAGCGAATTGAGCATGTTCGTCAGGTAGCTCGCCCGCTCGGCCGATTGGGCGCTCAAAAGATTATTTTCCAGCGCCATGCCCAGCACCGCCGCCGTGTCCTCAAGCAACTCGCGGTCGAACTCCGCCCACGGCGATGCCGGTTTGGCGGCCGACCCATACCGCTCGAGCAACAGCAGCCAACTGTGGCCGGGCCGCCCGTGTAAAGGGATGACCAGATAATGCGAAAACGAGGAGGGATCCGCTTCCCCCGCCTTGGGAGCGTTGAACGGCGGCCCGGAATGGAAGGTGCAAGCCGCCCCGGCCGCGCCCGGTTCCAGGCAATCGCGCGCCCACGCCGCGGTGGGCGTTTCAGCCGAATAACCGGCCAGCGGATAAGACTCGGCGACCGCTTCAGAGACGATGGTCTGCCGGCTCCAGTCGTTGGGTTCATCCTTGCCAGCCGGCAACATCCACAGGCAGGCGTGGTCTGCCCAAAGCAATTCGCAGAGCTGGCAGACGACCGTGTCTTCGGTCGTCGGCGTGCCGTGTACGGCCTGCTCTTTGAGCGACGCTTCCAACTGGCGGCGCAAGCGCCTTTGCTCGGCCAGGAAGGCGGTTTCCCGGTTGGCGGCCGTAGTTGGCGTCAGGGGCGGCGCGCCAGCGTTGACGTTGGCCACGGGCTCCGGCGCGCTGGCCGCCGGCCGGTTGCGCACCGTCACCGGCGCATTGATCCGGATGGTCTCCCGACCATTGCCGAGGTTGCTGCCACCAATCGGCGCAGGCCCCGCGCTGGGGCGGCGAGTCGGCGGAGGCGGGGCGGCAAGATCTTCCATTTGGGAGGGTGAGGCGGCGGAAAAAAAAGAGTCAGCGAACTTTTTAGCTCTTGGTCAAGAAATACGAGCGATCCCGCTCGGTGATCACGTGCCCCAGGCGCGCCTTTACTTCGAGTAAGTCTTCCCACACTTTTCGGCGCTCCGCAGGCGCCTGGTTGCGCAGCAGGTACGACGGATGGTAGGTGGCCATCACCGGAACGCCGCGGAAATCGTGCCACTGGCCGCGCAGCTTGCCGATGGGCTCGGTCACGTCGAGCAGGCCCCGCATCGCGGTGGCGCCCAGGGCGACGAGGGCGCGGGGACGGATGATCTCGATCTGTTCGTACAGGCACGGCCGGCAACTCTCCATCTCGGCGCTGGTCGGCGCCCGATTGCCGGAGGACTGCCCGGGTGTGTCCGGACGGCACTTCAAAATGTTGGCGATGTAGATGTCGCTGCGTTGGTATCCCATGGTGGCAATCATCTTATTGAGCAATTGTCCTGCCCGACCCACAAAAGGCTCGCCTGTTGCGTCTTCTTCCGCGCCCGGCGCTTCGCCGATGAACATCAGCTCTGCGTCGACGTTGCCGACGCCGAAAACCACGTGCGGGTGCTCGCCGCGGCCGTAAGGACAGTGCGGGCACGGCAGACGGTCGCGGCAAGCGCGCAGTTGGGCCAGGCGCTCCCCCTTGGGCCGGGCGGGATCGCTGACGGGCTCCTGAGCCTCGCCTGGGCGCGGGGCGGGCGGG
>CAXUFU010000410.1:0-1515 GCA_964250275.1 uncultured Chthoniobacterales bacterium
TCGGAGGCCGCCTCCGCGAAGGGCCAGTGGCTACAGTTTTTCTTACTCTGCTCTAAAAGCGGCCGCCTTGGCTGAAGGCGTGACGTTGGTTTAGGTCTTTACCCACCGCGCACCAAGTCCCACGCCAGCTTGCAGACAATCGCCGAGACCACGCAGAGGAAGAACACGCGGACAAACCGGCTGCCGCGCAGGATCGCCAGCCGCGTGCCGGTGAGCGAGCCCAGGATGTTGCAGGCCGCCATCGGCACAGCCAACCGGTAAAGCACGTGGCCCGTGCCGGCGAAGTATGCCACGGTCGAAAAATTAGTCGCCGTGTTGACGATCTTGGCCCCGGCCGAAGCCGCCAGGAAATCGAAGCCGAAGATCCCAATGAACCCAAAGATCAGGAAGCTCCCGGTGCCAGGCCCAAAGAACCCATCGTAAAAGCCGACCGCTCCGCCCATGCCCGCGCGCAGCCAAGGCCGGATCCCGGGCGCCAGCCGCGGCGCGTGCAGCGCGCCGAAATCCTTGCGCCGGAACGTGTAGAGCGCCACGGCCAGCAAGAGCAGCAGAATCATCGGCCGCAGCACGGCGGGATGCAGATGGCTGACGCACAATGCCCCACACACCGATAGCACCAGGCCGCTCGCCGCCGCGGGCAGGATCGCGTTCCATTCCATTTTGACGTGCGGCCGGAAATACCAGGCCGCGGCCGCCGTGCCCGTGATGCCGACAAACTTGTTCGTCCCAAGAATATCCGGCACCGGCGTGGCGTGCGGCAGCAGGATGAGCAAGGCCGGGAGCTGGATCAACCCGCCGCCGCCCACCACCGAGTCGATGAACCCCGCCAGAAAGGCGGCTGCGCAGAGAGCAAGAAGCTGGGTCAAGGTGCGAGGATCTCGAGCGCGAGCGCGGTGACGTTGTCGCGGCCGGCGCGCTCCAGGGCCGCGGCGACCAAGGCGGCGCCAAGATCCGCCGGACTCGCCCCACGTGACTCCCCGCCCAGCAGTTCCCGCATTTGCTGGTCGTACAAGCCTTCGACGAGTCCGTCGGTGCAGAGAAGAAAACGGTCGCCCGGTTCGCAGCCGACCGCGCCCACTTGCGGGTCGACGAATTGATGGCCCGCGCCCAGCGCCTTTTGCAGCACCGTGCGCCGCGGATGGGTCCGGGCTTCGCGTTCGTTGATTTTGCCAAGGCGATAGAGCCAACCCACGTAGGTATCGTCCTGCGTGAGCTGTTTCAATTCTCCGCTCTGGACTGGCAGATAGTAAATCCGGCTGTCGCCGATGTGGCCGAAATACATCCAGCCGTTGGTCAGCCAACAGAGGCTGAGCGTCGCGCCCATGCCGGAACATTCCTCGTAGCTGCTGCCCAGGAACGTCAGGGAGCGATGAATCTCATCGAACAACTCCGCCAGCACATCCGCAAACCCCGCTTCGAGCCCTTCCGCTCCCTGCCGGAAGGAGCGTGGCAGCAGCCGCGTGATGCGCTCAACGGTCACTTTGCTGGCAAATTCGCCCGCCAGTGCGCCGCCCA
>CAXUFU010000410.1:1525-2381 GCA_964250275.1 uncultured Chthoniobacterales bacterium
CCGTCGCTCACGGCGAAGACGAAATCGGTGGTTGCCGTCGACCCCTCGCCGAGTTTCCCGAGGTAATGCACCTCGCGGCCATCGAATTGCAGACAGAGAAAACAATCCTCGTTCCGGCCGCGGACTTTGCCGCGGTCCGTCCGGCCGGACCAGCGCAAGCGGAACGCCGGAGCCTTGGCACCTTCATGGGCGTGCATCGTCATGGTGCGCTGCTGGTGGTGGCGGCCAGGGGTTCATCCAGAATGGTCGCAAACTCGAAATCGATCACGCAAAAGCGGCCGTCTGTCTGCCGGTAAGTGATGTTGCGCGGTTCGGGATCGTCGTGACGCACCCCGTAGGAGAGCAGCTCGGCGAAAAGGCGCTGCACGCGTTCCTGGTCGATGTGTTCCGGGCGGCTGCCGCAGTTGGTCGTGACGATCCGCAGTTGCGCCGGCTCCGCCGCCAGCAGCCGCGGGACAAAGGGACATTGCCGGGCCTCCAGATAGCGCAGCACGCGCCCTTCGGTGTCAAAGCGCTCCCGGGCCAAAGGTCCACGGAAAGTCTTGTAGACCTGGCCGTCGAAGCTCACGCGGACCAACGCGCGCAGCGTATCCTTGACGTCTTGCATGGCGCCCCTAAGCATGGCTCCGCCGCGGGGAACAAGCAAAGGCTGCGGGTTTGGCGCGATCATGCCCGCCCGTCCAATCGGCCAGGATCGATTCAGGCCTCACAAAGCCGTGTTTACGCGGCGGATTTGTTTTGCTTAATTGGTGCAATGTGGCGAAGCCCCGGAGAACAAAAGGCCGGTTTTGACCGCTGAATAGGTCGGATTGCGCGCCCCTGCTGAACCTCAAAACACAACACATCAGACTATGCC
>CAXUFU010000410.1:2391-3147 GCA_964250275.1 uncultured Chthoniobacterales bacterium
GGATACGAGCCCACGCCCAATCTGCGCAGCAAGACGACGATCAAAGAGTTCGACGCTTTCCCGACGCTCGAAGAACTGCCCATGTGGGGCTTTGACGGCAGCTCCACCCGGCAGGCCGAGGGGCATAGCTCCGATTGCGGCCTGAAACCGGTCGCGATCTACCCCGATGCCACGCGCAAGAACGGCGCGCTGGTCATGGCGGAGGTCATGCTGCCCGACGGCACGCCTCACCCGACCAATTCGCGCGCGACCATTCTAGACGATCCGGGCAGTTGGTTCGGCTTCGAACAGGAATATTTCTTTTACCAGAACGGCCGGCCGCTGGGTTTCCCGGAGGAAGGCTATCCCGCGCCTCAGGGCGAGTACTACACCGGGGTTGGCTACAAGAACGTGGGTGACGTGGCGCGCGAGATCGTCGAAGCGCATCTCGACCTCTGTCTCGACGCCGGCATCAACCACGAAGGCATCAACGCGGAAGTAGCCAAAGGACAGTGGGAGTTCCAAATCTTTGGCAAAGGCTCGAAGAAAGCGGCCGATGAGATGTGGGTCGCGCGTTACCTTCTGGAGCGGCTCTGCGAAGGGTACGACGTCGACATCGTCTGGCATCCCAAGCCGATCAAAGGCGACTGGAACGGCTCCGGCATGCACTGCAACTTCTCGACCGAATACATGCGTACTAAGGGCGGCAAAGACTACTTCGAATCGCTCATGGCAGCTTTCGACAAGTATAAGAACGAGCACATCGCGGTATACGGT
>CAXUFU010000411.1:0-3123 GCA_964250275.1 uncultured Chthoniobacterales bacterium
CGGAAAGTGCCAGCAAGTTGAAATAAACGCAAGCCCGGCGCCCCGCGTCTAGGCGCGCGGGTGCGCCAGACTGTAAGCGGCCTTGAGCCTGGCCACCGTCACTTTCGTGTAGATTTGGGTCGTCGATAAACTGGCGTGGCCCAGGAGCGCCTGCACGCTGCGCAGGTCCGCACCGTTATCCAGCAGATGGGTGGCAAAGCTGTGGCGCAGCTTGTGCGGGCTCAGCGCGACCGGGATACTGGTGTGCCGCAAGTACTTCTTGAGCAGCAGCCAGATGGAACGCCCGGAAATGCGCCGGCGCAGTTTGCTGATAAACAGCGGTCCGGTGCGGACCTCGGCCGCCGCTTGATAAGCCGACACCGCCTCCAGCGCGGGCAAACCCACGGGGCAAATGCGCTCCTTGCGGCCCTTGCCGAGCACCCGGACGCTTTCCGTGTAGAGATCGAGATCGCTCACGTTCAGCGCGGCCAGTTCCGCCAGGCGCAAACCGCTGCTGTAGAATAACTCCATGATCGCCAGATCGCGCGCCGCCAGCCAGGCCGGAGCTTGTGCGGCGCGTTTGAGCTGGAAAGGCGCGGCCAGCAGCTCGTCGATCTGCGCCCCGGTCAACGGCTGCGGCAGCTTCTTTTCCGCCTTCGGCAGTTGCAGCGCCTTGAGCGGATTGCGCTCCAGGCCCGCCCGCTGGCAGAGGTACCGGTAAAAACTGCGGAGCGCCGCAAATTGCAGGCGCACATAGGCGCGCGCCATCCCGCGCTTCATGCACGTGAAGAGATGGTCGCGGAAATGGTCCGTGGTGCATTCGCGCCAACCGGGCGCGGCCGGCTGCGCGGAACGGAAGTCAGCCAAGGCTCGTTCGTAAGCCAGGATGGTGCGTGGGGAAGCGTGGCGCTCGTTGGCCAGGAAATCCAGGAAGCCGTCTTTGAGACGATCCTTGGGCGCCGGACGTTGGCGGCGGCTCTGGCGGACGGGCATCCGGGGTGAGTAAGACCGGCTCAAAACCTACGCACGTCAAAAAGAGCCGCTGCCGAAGCTGCTGACCGACTCCGAACTCGCAGAGTCGCTGCTCAGGCCCTCGGCCACCGAGCTGAACATGGAACTCAGGCTGGCCAGATTGCCTTCCAGGCTGTGGAAGAAGTGCGCCGTTCTTTCGCTGGCCAGCGTCTCGCTGCCCAGGCCGATGGTGCCAGAGGCCAGCGACCATGCTTCGCTGTGGATCCCGAGCTGCTGCAAAATCTCCAGGCTGCTCTCGCCAGAGCGAAAGGACGAAAAGGTCTCACTGCCAAGCCCCAGCCCACCCGAAGCCAGTATTTCACTGCCAAAGCCCAATGCGCCGGAGGCCAATGTCTCGCTGCCGGATGCCAGCGCACCCGCAGCCATCGTTTCGCTGCCGAACTCGCTGCCAAAGCCCAGCGCGCCGGAGGCCAGCGTCTCACTGCCGAAACCCGCCGCGCCCGAGGACAGCGTCTCACTCGCCGACGAGATCGAAGTCCAGCGCTCACTGCTGCCAAACGCTTGCGAGGACACGGTCTCACTCCCGAAAGCCGCCGCACCGATCACCTCACTCGCGCCTCCAGCCGAGGCGAGGCTTTCGCTGCCAAACGCCTCCGAGGACATCCCAGCCCCGCCATAAGCCGCCGATGACAACTTCTCGTTCCTGCCCGCATGCACCGCCCAGGCGGAGCTCTCGCTGCCGCCGCCATAGCTGCCGCCGGCGTCGCTTCGCGGATTAGCCTGGCGACCCAGGAGCCGTTCGAGCGCTTGAACTTGTTCCTGGCTCAAGGTCGCCAGCGAACCCATCAGCGTGTCCAGTCCTTGACGGTCGCCGGCCTGCAGGCGCGCCAGGGCAGCCGCCAAATTTTCGCCCTGGCCCATGGCGTCATGGATCAGTTCCAGCAAACGTTGGAAACTCAGGTGAAACGGCAGAGTGGCAAACTTCGGCTCCACCTCGCCGGCCAGGCCTGCCGCCGGCATCGCCACGCGCCCGGAAAAACCAACCGGGCGCCAACGCCCGGCCCGGCCGATCGTCCCCAGTTCCACGTAGTACGTCCCACCAGGCACGCCGATGACCAGGTAGCGGCCCGCCTCGCGTGGATTGATCGACACCTCGCTTTCCACTTCCCCGTCGCCGCGGCAGACGCGCAGCGCGTAGCTGGTGTGGCTGGCGCTACCCGGATCGATATCCCAGTAGGCGAAAAGCTGGCGCGGATCGTAGGCAACCACATACACGCTCTGGCTGCCGTAGGTCGGTGGCAGATCCCCCAGATGCTCATAAGCGGGCGCCGGTGTGTAGGTGCCCATCGGCGGTTCATCGCCGCCGTTGGCAGGAAGCAATGGCTCCTGGGATACCTCGAAACGCGCGGACGCCGGTCGTGTGCTGCCTTTCGGGAGATCCTCCAGGGCCGGCGAAGACGCCGGGTCAGTGGCTGGCGAGGCGGAATTGCTTTCAATCATAAAGACGCTCGAACTGTGATGTCGCCCCGGAGCAGCATGCGCGATGCTAGGCACTTGATTTCTCCGATGCAAATACAAATCAACGCCAGTGCCGTCAGCAACCAGGCCGCCACTTTCCCGTGTTCATCAGGCGCGTCGTGCATGAGAGTGAAGTAGAAACCGAATCGCTTCACGGACTACGCTTGGCCGAAACCACGCGTAACTTTTTCTGCCGCCGCGCTCCCGATGCTGACCAAGCGAGTTATCCCCTGTCTGGACGTCACTGCCGGGCGCGTCGTCAAAGGCACCCGTTTTCTCCAGTTGCGCGACGCCGGCGATCCGGTCGAGTGCGCCCTGGCTTACAACTCGCAGGGCGCCGATGAACTCGTTTTCCTCGACATCACGGCGTCCTCGGACAATCGCCACACCATGATCGATGTCGTCCAACGCACGGCCGACCAATGCTTCATGCCGCTCACGGTCGGCGGCGGCGTGCGCAGCATCGAAGACGTGCGCGCCTTGCTGTTGGCCGGCGCGGACAAGGTCAGCGTAAACACCGCGGCGCTGGCGCGGCCGGGGCTCATCGACGAATGCGCCCGCGCCTTCGGCTCGCAATGCATCGTGGTGGCGATCGACGCCAAGCGTGCCGCCATGGATCCGGTGGCGGGCGGGGAAACCGCGCCTCTCTCCTGG
>CAXUFU010000412.1:0-1092 GCA_964250275.1 uncultured Chthoniobacterales bacterium
GTCGCGCGGCCGGGCGGGCCGCCCCCCCCCCGCCCTACAACCGGAACTTACCGGCTACAACGTTTTCTAATCTGCTCTAGCAGGTGGATATCCGATCAACCGGCGAACGCGGATGCAGCCATGATCGGGGTTGTAGGGCGGGCGCTCCGCCGGCCAAGGGTCGCGCGTGGGCGCCGTTCCCCGGCAGGCGAAGCGCCTGCCGTACAATCCCGTGGCTGTACCGGGTCTTAGCTATCCCTGGTTGGCCAGGCACGCGCCGATGAAACCCCGGAAAAGCGGGTGCGGCGCGTTCGGCTTGGAGAGGAACTCCGGATGAAACTGGCTGGCCAAAAACCAAGGATGATCGCGCAACTCGATCATCTCGACCAAGGCACCATCGGGCGAGGTCCCCGCGATGACCATGCCATGCTCGGTCATAATTTCCCGGTAGCCGTTGTTGAACTCGTACCGGTGCCGATGCCGCTCCTGGATCTCCAGCCGGCCGTAAACCTGTGCCGCCAAGGTGCCGGGAACGAGTTTCGTCGGCCAGACGCCGAGCCGCATGGAGGCGCCCTTGCCGCGCACCTTGCGCTGCTCATCGAGCAGCGAGATGACCGGATGCGGCGTTTTGAGGTCGAACTCCGTGCTGTTGGCGTCTTCCAGGCCGCAGGCGTTGCGCGCGAACTCGATCGTGGCCACCTGCATGCCCAGGCACAGCCCCAGATACGGCACCCGATGCCGCCGCGCGTAGCCCGCTGCCTGGATTTTTCCCTCGATGCCGCGTTCGCCGAAGCCGCCCGGCACCACGATGCCGGTCACGTCCCGGAGGATTTCATCGACTTCCGCGCCGCCGGCTTCGAGCGCCTGGGCGTCGATCCGGCGCAGGTCGATGCCGCAATCGTTGCTGGCCGCGGCGTGGGTCAACGATTCGTAGATGCTTTTGTACGCGTCCTGCAGTTCGATGTACTTGCCGACCAGCGCGACTTTGACGCTCTTCTTCGGGTGCACGACGCGCTGGACGAAGCGCCGCCAGTCGCTCATGTCCGCCGGCGGCGCTTGCAGCCGGAGAAGATCGCACACGGTATCGTCCAGCCGCTCCGCCTGGAGCATCAG
>CAXUFU010000412.1:1102-1400 GCA_964250275.1 uncultured Chthoniobacterales bacterium
CGCCAGTCCGCCGGTGTTTGCCCGTGCCCGGGCCGTCGCGCATTTCGACGACGGCTCCGAGGGGGATGTTGCAGTACATCGAGAGCTTCGCGCGCACGTCGTTATCGAGCGGATATTCCGTGCGGCAGATGAGCACTTCCGGCTGCAAGCCGATCTCGCGCAGCCGCGCCACGCTTTGCTGGCTGGGCTTGGTTTTGAGCTCGCCCGCGGCCTTGATGAACGGGATGAGCGTGACGTGGATGACGATGGCGTTTTGGTGCCCCACCTCCAGCGTGAACTGGCGCAACGCGTCCAGGAA
>CAXUFU010000412.1:1410-3121 GCA_964250275.1 uncultured Chthoniobacterales bacterium
GGGCAGGCCCTCGATGTCCCCGGTGGTGCCGCCGATCTCGGTGATCAAAACATCCGCCGGCTGCTCGCGTTCGACCAAGGCAATGCGCGCCTTGATCTCATCGGTGATGTGCGGGATCACCTGCACGGTTTTCCCGAGGTAATCGCCGCGGCGCTCCTTGGAAATGACGCTCTCGTAGACCTGGCCGCTGCTCAAGGAATTATGGCGGGTGAGCACGCAGTTGGTAAACCGCTCGTAATGCCCGAGGTCCAGATCGGTCTCCGCGCCGTCGTTGAGCACGTAAACCTCCCCGTGCTGAAACGGGTTCATCGTGCCGGGATCGACGTTGAGGTACGGATCGAACTTTTGCAGGACCACCTTCAAACCGCGGTGTTCGAGCAGCGTGCCTAGCGCCGCGGCGGCCAGGCCCTTGCCGAGAGAACTGACGACGCCGCCCGTGATAAAAATGTACTTCATGCTCTTGCCTCCGCCGCCAGCAGCGCTTCCACCTCCGCCACGTCTCCGGGCGCGTCCACGCCGTGCGCCAGGTGCTCGGTCACGATCACCCGGATGGAGACCCCGTGATCGAGCGCGCGCAACTGCTCCAATTTTTCGATGCGCTCGTAAGCCGACGGCTCCCAACGCACAAACTTGGCGAGGAAGCGCCGCTCGTAACCGTAAATGCCCTGGTGGCGGTAGTAGGGGACGGGAGAGGCTGGCAGGTCCGAACCAAACGGGTGGGGAATCACGCTGCGGGAAAAATAAAGCGCATCCCCGTTCTTGGCGAGCGCGACTTTGACGCAATTGGGATCGCGCACCTGATCGAAGTCCCTCAGCGCGTTGGCCGCCGTGACCATTTTCAACCGCCGGTGCCGCCGCAGTTCGCCGGCCAGGCGGTCGATCAGGGCAGGGGAGATGGCCGGTTCGTCCCCCTGGATATTCAGGACGTGCGAAACGCTCTTGGGCAACTCCGCGGCGACCTCGGCGATGCGATCCGTGCCGCTCTGGTGGGCGGGCGAAGTCAGGGCTACCTGGGCGCCGAAGGCGAAGGCGGCGTCGGCGATGCGCATGTCATCGGTCGCGATGATGACGCCCGCCAGGCACTCGGCGCGCAGACAGCGTTCCCAGACGTGTTGGACAAGGGGTTTGCCCGCGATCAGCGCCAGCGCCTTGCCGGGAAAGCGGGTCGCGCCCCAGCGGGCGGGGATGATGCCGACGATTTTGCCCATAAGGTATTTACGCGCGACGGGCCAAAATCCAAGCGGCAGCCGCGCTGAGATCGGCGGCCAGGAAATCCGGTGGGCTGTCGATCGCTTGGGCAGGATCTTTGCCGGTGCGCACGAGCACCACTCCCGCCAGGCCGGCGCGGCGGCCGCAAGCCAGATCGACGGGCGAATCGCCGATCAGGAACGAGCGCGCGAGATCGATGCCATGCTCGGCGGCGGCTTCCAAGATCATGCCGGCGCCCGGTTTACGGCGTGCCGTGGCCGCGTCGGGGGCGTCCGCGCAGTGGTAAGCGGCATCGATGATTCCCGGCCCGAGCTGGTGGAAGAACTCGCGTTGCACGGCGTGGAAATCGGCTTGCGTGAAGTAGCCGCGGCCGAGGCCGCTTTGGTTGGTGACGAGGACGAGCAGATACCCGCGCTCTTTGAGCCGGGCAAGGGCAGCCGCGGCGCCCGGGAAGACGGCCACGTGGGCGGGATCGCCGCAGTAAGCGACGTCGGTCATGAGC
>CAXUFU010000413.1:0-3117 GCA_964250275.1 uncultured Chthoniobacterales bacterium
GCAACGAATCCAATCCTAACCATCCTTCGGTGTCATTTTCCCGTGAGGCAACGCGCGGTGGAGGCATAGGAAGCGCGCTTTAGCCGGGCTCGGCGAAGAAGTTGGCAATCCGGCCTTAGTTGGCGCATGCTGCGCGAAAGTTTCGCGCATGAATTTCGTCAGCACAGGCGTTAAGGAGATGACCCGCCGGCTGCTGCGGCAACGCAACCGCATCGCGTTGGCTAATGCGCGCAAGTTCGTCGAGAAAGCCGAAATCGCGCTTGGGCGCCGCGGTTGGCGGGAGCTGGCGGACGATCCAGCCGTGCGACCGGCTTTCGAAAGCCTGCAACGCCTGGACGCGGAGGTCGTCGAAGCCAACGCGCGCGTCGTGGAACTGGAAAGCCGCATTCACGAACACGAAGCCACCCGCGAAGCTTCCCACCGGGAACACGCCACGGAAATGGCGCAGATCGAGGCGGAGCGCCAGCCGGTGCAAGCCGCGCTCGATGCCGCGCAAGGCCGGCTTGAGGAACACCAGAGGATCCTGGCAGAGCAACAGGAGCGCAAGACCAGTCTCCAAGCCGAGTTGACCGCGCTGGGCAAAGAGCAAAAGCGCACCGGCCGCGCGTTGCCCGAAGCCGAACGCCAGGCGCTGGGGGCGCAATGTGCGGAGAAACGGGCCGCGCTGGCCGAGCAGCTCGTCGCCCTCACTGCCGCCCGCGAGGAAGCCGCCGCGCCCATGCAAGCGGCGCAAGAAGAAGCCAAGCGCGCCCGCGCCGCGCTCAGCGAGCTCGAAGCCAGCGCGCAACGGTCGAGGGCGCGGCTGGCCATCCGTGAGCGCACCACCACGCTGGCCATCGCGGGCGTGTTCAAGGAGATCGCCGCCAGCCGCCGCGAAGCTCGACGCGTGGAGCAGCAAAAGGATGTGTTTTTCCTCACGATCGGCCGGCGTCTGGCGGAGCGCGAGGAGTCGCCGCCGGAAGCCGATGAGCTCTTTGGCACCGCACACCGACATCGCCAGAGCTACGAACGCTTGGCCGGGCTTGAGGTGGCCTGGCACCGGGAATCCCAACACGCCGACCGGCAAGACCTGCGCATCTTCAATTTCGTGGCCGTGACCCTGGCGGTGCTGCTGGCGGTGGCCTTGCTGCTGATCCTGCGCACCCCTTCGAAGCGCGATTGGCTGCCGAGCAACACCGAAGCCATCGTCTCGCTCAACGTCAGCCGCTTCACCAACGCCGATTTCACGCGCGCCCTCCAATCCCAAGAGCCGGACATGTGGCAGCAAGTCTGGACCGGCCTGGTGCAAAAGGTGGCCGAGGTGCCGGAGATCGACGTGCGGGGGCAGGTCAGCCGCATCACCCACGCGCTGGCGCCTTCCCTCAACCACGGACCGCCCGTGGATTACCTGCTGGTGGAAATGCGCGGCTCAATCGATCTGGACGCCTGGTTGCGGGAGCAACTGGGAAAAAAGGGCAGCTTCCGGACGGAACCGGTCAATGGACTGACCATGTACGAGAAAGATGGTGTCGCGGTGGCGCAGATCGGCCCGGATACCTTGGCGCTGGGTTCCTCGGCTGCGGTGCAGGAATTGATTCGCGTGCGCCTCGGGCTGCAGGACGATCTCAAGAGCGACGCGCAGTTCTTCAGTCCATTCCAGCGTCTGGACGACGACAGCGCCTTCCGCCTCGTGACCGATCAGCCCAATGAACTCACGTACCTGACCAACCCGTTATTGAGCACCGAGCTCCTCTCGGAATGCCAGGCGCTTGGGCTGACGATTGATTTGCACCAACCGGCCTCCGCCGTATTTTTGCTGAATGGACGCAGCCCGGGGGCGGTAGACCGGATCGCCCGGCTGCTGCAAACCCAGCCGGACCAGGTCCTGCAACTCCAGAGTGCCGGCCCCGATCTCTTCATCGAGCCGCCCACGGTGCGGACCCACGATAACCAGGTGGAATGGCGTTTTAAGATGACGACCTTGGCCGCGCGCGCATTTTTGCAGCGCGTTTCACGCTTGGGCGTGGCGCCGACCGGGAGTGCGGTGGTGGCGCGGTAGTGCGGGAAGGCAGGTGACCGTGCTGACCTTAAAGGCTGGCAAAAATCGATGAGACCTGCGGCCAGCCGTGGGGAGCTTGCCCTCCAGCATGGTCATATCATAATCACAATGATGGCCTTAATCGCGTGGTGTGAAGAGGGTAAACGGCTGCCGGTGCTAACGCTGTGATAGTAAGCCGTTTCAGGTCCCGAAGAACCGGTCGCCGGCATCTCCCAGGCCGGGCACGATGTAGCCTCGTTCGTCCAGGCGTTCGTCGACCGCGGCGGTGAAAATCGGCACGTCGGGATGCTCTGCGTGGAAGTAGGCGATGCCGGCCGGGCAACTCACCAGATTCAAAAACCGCAGGCTTTGCGCCCCGGCCTCGCGCAGGGCGGTGACCGCTGCGGCGGCGCTGTGGCCGGTGGCAAGCATGGGATCGAGCAGAATCACATCTGCCTCGGATATGTGCGGCGGCACCCGCGCGTAGTAACGCACAGGGAGCAAAGTCGTTTCGTCGCGATAGATGCCAATGTGCGCGACGCACGCTTCGGGCACGAGTTCAAAGACACCCTCGAGCAAACCCAGACCCGCGCGCAGGATGGGCGCCAGGACGATCGGGCGTTCCAGCTCGTGCGCGGCGGCCGGCGCAAGCGGTGTTTGCACGGTGGTGTCGCGGGTAGGCAGATCGACCGTGGCCATGAAAAACAGGAGCGCCGCCGTTTCCCGCAGCAGGCGGCGGAAATCGGCGGTGGGCGTGGCTTGATCGCGCAACCGGCCAAGCTTCACCTGCACCAAGGGATGATCGATCACGACGTGCCGGGACATGGCGGTGAAGATGGCGTAATCCCCAGCCGGTGAGAAGCAGCAAGTGCGTTCCGGGCGCAACGATCCGCCCCCGCGCCTGAAGCCGGATCGATGGAGGTGATTCTCCGGCTGTAGCGGCGGTCTATGACCGTCGAGTTTCGGGCCCGGCACGACGCCTTCGACGTTCACAGACCGCCGCTACAAGTGGCTTTCGACGGTCATAGACCAGATTAGAAAATGTGGTAGCCTGTAAGTTCCGGTTGTAGGGCGGGCGCTTCGCCTGCCGGGTACAGCGC
>CAXUFU010000414.1:0-3117 GCA_964250275.1 uncultured Chthoniobacterales bacterium
CGTCCATTCCCAACTGCCAACCTTAAGTTAACGCTTATGGAGACCCATCCCTACCTAGTTTTTCAGAAATTCGGCGGCGACGGCTTCAAAGCCGGCGTCGATGGCTTCCAGCGCTTCGGCGATGTCGGCGTCCTGGTGGGCGGCGCAGAGAAACCAGTTGTGGTGCGGATGCAGGAAAACGCCCCGGCGGATCACCTCCCGGCAAAAGGCTTGGCTGCGGTAGAAATTGCGTTCGTCGCTGAACGTCATGAACGGCATGGCGTCGGCGCCGGTGTAGCGGATGCCAAGGCCGTGCTTGGCGGCCAGGCGCTGGAACCCCGCGCGCAAATTCGCGCCGATGCGGGCCAGATGGCCGGGAACGTCATCGCGTTCGATGATGCGCAGCGTGGCCAGGGCGGCGGCCATGGGCACCGCGTTGTTCCAGAAGCTGCCGGTGAGAAAAACGCGGCCGGCGGCGCGTTGCAGTTCGCGGCGGCCCAACGCGGCGGAGAGCGGATAGCCGTTGGCGAGCGCTTTCGAAAAACAAATCAGATCCGGCTCGAAGCCGAAGAACCGGTGCGAGCCGCCCAGGTGCAGGCGAAAGCCGCTGCGCACGTCGTCGAGGATGAGCACGCTGCCTTCGCGGCGGCAAGCGGCTTGGATTCCCGCCAGGAACCCCGGCGCGGGCAGTTCGGAATCGGCAAACGCCGGATGCTGGAACGCGGTCACAATGACGCCCGCGACCTGGCCCCGGTACTGCCGCAACAGATTCTCAAAGCTTTCCAGATCGTTCCAGGTGAACGCGTGGATGTTCGCGTAGTCCTCCTCGATCAGTCCCCCGTGTCCCGGCGTGCACCAGCTATGGCTGCCGTGATAAGCGCCGCGCGCCATGAGGATTTTCTTGCGGCCGGTCTGCTCACGGGCCACTTGCAAGGCCCAGGTCGTCATGTCGGAGCCGTTCTTGCCGAACACGGCCCAATCCGCAAAATCGACCAGGCTCACGAGGCGCTCGGCCAGTTCCACCATGGCGGTCGAGGGATGGTTAAAGCAACTGCCGTCGCGGCGTTGCGCTTCGGCGGCGGCTTCGACTTCCGGATGCTGATAGCCCAGGATGACCGGGCCGTAACCGCAGAGGAAGTCGAGGTACTCGTTATCGTCGACGTCCCAGTACCGGCAGCCGCTGGCGCGCGCCGCGTAGTACGGCGACCCGAGCGGAAGGACCGCGGCCGGGTTCGTGTGGCCGTAGATCCCACCGGGAATGACGCGGGCGGCACGCTCGAAGAGCGCCAGGGAACGGGAGAAGCTGCGCGACATAGGTGCTGTTTTCTCTAGGCGGCCGCAGCGGTAAACGCGATGGTCGCCGCTGGGTTGGCTGGCTGAAGGTAGCTCTCAACCCGATCCATGACCAGGCTGAGCCCGTCGGCCAGCGGCACGAGGCCGCGGACGTCCACCCGGCCGAGGCCGACGGCGGCGTTGGGATCGAGTTTGCCGAGCAACGCGGCGTCGGTCGTTTGCCGATCGCAAAACGTGATCACGACATCCGGCGCGCGCGGCGCGGGGCCGGTCCCGGAGGTCAGCCGACCGTCGGTCCAATCCGCCCAGCCGGCGAGATCGAGCGCCGGCGCCCGGATTTCCGCCAGACCCGGCGGCGTGTGGCTCAAGGAGTGCCGGGAAGGCGGATCCTGCGACCCAATGACGGGGATCGCGCCGAGCAGGACCTTAAAGAGCAGGCGCAGGTGCAGCTCGCGGAACGCCGGATCGTCCAAGGCGCCAGGCTGAGGTTGCAAAGCTTGATCCAGGAGCTTCGTCAGGGCGGTGAAGGTGCGGACCTTCGCGAGGCGCCAAAAACCGGCGATCGGCAGCGGCGGCAAAGCTTTTTCGTTGAGAAAGGTGCGGTTGAGCTGGGCAGCCGAAAGAAAAAGCAGCACCAGCCGCGCTGGCTGGTCCGCATCCCGCCGCACCGTCAGGGACCCGTTTTGCGACACGAGCGTGGCGGCCGGCCCGCCGGCGAGTTGCAGACGCAGCGAAAAGTTCCAATCCCGGATCAACTGACGCGCCGGCGGCGAAAGGCGCGTCAAGTCCTCCAGCGCGGGCAAGACCGCATGCAAGTTCAGTTGCGCGAGCGTGGCGTCGCGGCTGAAGGGTGCAGCGGCTGAGTGAGGCATCGAGGGGGTTTCGGCAGGAGCTTGACAGCGCGTCCAGCCTTCACCAAGCCACTTCTCCGCGCAAGGCAGTGGTCCCGCGCGCCGCAGAGCGGCTCCAAAAAAAGGGTAGGGATGGCTCTCCTGAGCCGGTCCCTTGCTGTCTGGCAGACGTGCCGAGACCAGGGCTCGCGGCGAGGCCTGTTACGCTTTCCCAAATAGTCAGGGACCGGCCGAGTAGAACCTCCCTGCTCATGAACACCTCATGCGAGCCCTGAAAACTTTGGACGGGTACACTCCGTCCCGACCCCTATTCGCTCGGGTTCTGGCAAGGTCCCCCCGACAGACAGTCAGGGGCACGACGGAGCGTGCCCGTCCAAGCGCTCTGGATTCTTTATAGGCCCGTACGTGCGCCCTTTTTCCAGGCGTCTAACTCAGAGCGGGTCGCGACCGCGGCTACAGTGCAGCTCAAAAGAGGGCTGTCATTCGCCCGACACGATCTTGACCTTCTCGGAGCCCTTCGTCTCGATCGAATAATCTGGACTCGTGACCAGTTGGATTTTGACCGTCTTCTCCGCCATGCCTTCCAAATGACCGCTCGGGACAATGTAGATGGGCCTCCTGAGTTCGCCTGGCTCGAATCTGACTGTTCCGTTGAGCTTCTCGTAATCGGTGCCGTTGATGGCATCGCCCTCCACCTGATAGCGCACGATGATCTTTTGGGTAGGCGCTGCCGATAGAGCTACCATCAACTCCCCTTTGGCACCCGTCCCTGTCACGACCCTCGGGATCGTATCTTGCAAGCTCGCCACCGGTATCAATTTCAAGGTGAGGTGCGTGGAGACGGCCCCGGAAGCGGTCGCGGCGCGCAACAGCACGGGGAAAGAGCCGCTTGACTTGGGTGTGCCGGCGATCAACCCGGTTAAAGTATTGAGGCTCAGGCCGGCAGGCAAGCCACTGGCAGTATAGCTCAGCGCGTTACTGGACAGAATCTGGT
>CAXUFU010000415.1:0-3114 GCA_964250275.1 uncultured Chthoniobacterales bacterium
TACAACGCCCGGCCGATGATGACCCCGTGCAAATCCGGCCAGCCAGCCAAGCGCCGGACGTCCGCGGCCGTCGTGACGCCCCCGCTTGCGATCAGGGGGCAATCCAGGGCCTCCAGCAGCACCGCCAGTTCGGCAAAGTTTGGCCCTTGCAGCATGCCGTCCGTGGCGATGTCGGTGTAAATGATGGCCGCCGCGCCCGCTTGTTCCGCTTCCTGCGCCAGCGCCAAAGCCGGGCGCTCCGTCGCTTCGGTCCAGCCTTTGACCGCCACCATGCCATCGCGCGCGTCGATGCCGACGGCGATCCGTTCCGAGCCGAAAGTGGCGATGAGCGACCGAACAAAATCTATCGACTCCGCCGCGCGCGTGCCGATGACAGCGCGGGCCACCCCCAGATCCAGCACGGCGCGGACGTTCGCCTCGTCGCGCAAACCGCCGCCGAGTTCGCAAGGGATGGTGACAGCGGCGAGGATCGCGCGCAAAGCCGCCTGGTTCGGCGCTCCCGCTTGGCCGGAAAAGGCGGCGTCCAGATCGACGATATGGAGGTAATCGCCGCCCTGATCCTGCCAACGGCGCGCCACCGCGGCCGGATCGTCCGAGTAAACGGTTTTTTGAGCGGCCTCGCCGCGGCGCAAGCGCACGACTTGCCCGTCCATGAGGTCGATCGCGGGTAAGAGAAGCATAGGTTGTTAGAGTCGGGAAAACAGTTTCGCCGCGAGAGTTAAATCTGGCTGTGACGAAGATGCCGCCCAAGGCGGCTGCTTCGGCGCCGTCCGAGCCATCGATCGCAGGGCTGGCTCAAGAGACCCGCTCGCCGGTGCTAATCGATGTGTACGGAAGGCCCCTTTGGCGCCGTTGTTCTTCGAAGTGCCGGGCGAGGTCGCACATTTCCTCGACCGCCTCAAGCTTTTCCCGAAAGCTGAGCGCCAGGAAGGCGCGCTGCTGTGCACGGCGTGCGCCTTCCCAAGTGCAGAGACTCCAGTCGATCGCGGCTTCTTCTTCAGGAGTCATGGCCGAGGTCCTTCTTCTGCAGTCAAGCGGAGATGCTTGACGTCTTCCAGATCCTTGGGCCGGCCCGCTGCTTCCTTCATCCGCAACAAAGACTCCAGACGAAGAATTGGAACCATAGTTTCTCCCGGAAGGGTTTGCTGGAACGCGGCAGCCCACTCCGTCTCGAAGTCAAAGGGTTCCTCGGTGAAAATGTCCACCCGCGTCTGCCGATGAACGTCACTATGAAATTGCAGGACGAGCATGCCCTTTTCCCGTTTCCACTCGTCCCGCTTTTGGGGTTTGGCAAATTCCGCGGCCGTGATGGGGACCAGAGGGCGATACCCATTGCCTTCAAGCGCTTGAAAAGCGCGCCGGACGTTCTCGGCATCAAGTTGAATGACCAAGTCCACGCCAAAAGTCGTGCGACCATGGCCGTGCGCGTTGACGGCGATACCGCCAACGACGATGAATCGCACCTCTCCTGCATTGAGCGCTCGGATAATGGCTTCGACACTGGCAACTTTCATCGGGAATGGCTCCGGCGCCCGCACGGATCAGCATAGACGACCCCTTCAAGCTTGTGAAACGTAAAAAGTCCGCCGGCGCGCGGAGGCGCAAGAGAGAACCGCAACTCCGGCGCGCGCAAGCCGGCACTTGGATTTCCCGTCTAGTGCTTATACTTTCAGCCACCAGCAAACGCTTCCTTGAGCACCGTCATTCCAACGATCTACGACACCACCCTGCGCGATGGCACACAGGGGGAGGGAATCTCCTTCAGCGTACTGGATAAAATCCGCATCGCGGAGAAACTCGACGCCTTCGGTGTGGACTACATCGAAGGCGGCTGGCCCGGCTCCAACCCGAAGGACGCCGCCTTTTTTGCGGCGATTCGAGGCCGGGCATTCGGCCATGCCAGGGTCGCCGCCTTCGGCAGCACGCGCCGCGCCCACACCCGGGTGGAGAAAGATCCGCAAGTCAACTTGTTGCTCGAGGCCGAGACGCCGGTGGTCACGATTTTCGGCAAGAGCTGGCGGCTGCACGTCACGGAAATCCTCGGCATCGCGCCGGAGGAAAATTGCGCCATGATCACGGACACGGTGCGTCATTTGAAGTCGCACGGTCGCGAGGTCATCTACGATGCGGAACACTTCTTCGACGGCTACAAGGACGATCCCGCGCATGCGCTCGGCACGCTCCTCGCCGCGCGGGACGGCGGCGCGGATTTGATCGTGCTCTGCGATACGAACGGCGGCTGCCTGCCGGAAGAAATCAGCGCCATTTTCACGTCGGCGGCCGCCCACGTGGCGCCGCTGGGCCTTGGCATCCATACCCACAACGACTGCGGGCTTGGCGTGGCTAACGCGCTGGCAGCCGTCCGGGCGGGCGCGGTGCAAGTGCAGGGAACCGTCAATGGCTACGGTGAACGGACCGGCAATTGCAACCTGACCACGCTGTTGCCGTGCCTGCGGTTCAAGCTGGGCCTGCCGATCGCGCCGGATTTGAGCGGGCTGACGGAGTTGTCCTTTTTTGTCGATGAACTGGCGAACTGTCCGCACGATGTGCGGGCGCCGTTTATCGGCTCGACCGCGTTCAGCCACAAGGGCGGTGTGCACGTTCACGCGGTGCAAAAAGTGGCGCGCAGCTACGAGCACATGGATCCGGCGGCAGTCGGCAACCGGCAGCATATCCTGGTCTCCGAACTTTCCGGCCAGAGCAACGTGCTGGCAAAAGCGCGGGCTCTGGGCCTTGATCTAGCCAAGGGCAGCCCGGAAGTCGCGGCGATTTTGGCCGACATCAAGCGCCTGGAAAAAGAAGGCTATGAGTTCGAAGCGGCCGAAGCGAGTTTCGAGCTGCTCGTGCGACGGCATCTGGGCCGTTACCGGCCGTTGTTTACGCTGGAAGAATATCACTGCAACTATCATCGCACCGGCAATCACCAGTACGAGACGTGCGAGGCGACAGTGAAATTGCGGGTCGGCGAGGTGATGGAATATACCGTCGCCGCCGGCGATGGGCCGGTGAATGCCCTCGACGCCGCGCTGCGCAAGGCGCTCCGGCCGTCCTACCCGGCCATCGACGGAATTGCACTGCAAGATTACTAGGTGCGCATCATCGACAGCCACCAAG
>CAXUFU010000416.1:0-3080 GCA_964250275.1 uncultured Chthoniobacterales bacterium
AGATTCATCGGCACGGTCGTTTCCAGCGGATGCAGAGCGCGCGCGAGCGCCGGCCGCGGCGAGCCCGCCCGTGCGGCAGCCAAATCCCGGTGCTCCGAGGAAACCGGCTGGATGGTGTCCGGCAACAGCACCCGGTCATCCGGAGTAACGCTGGCAGTTTGAGCGCCGGCCGTGACGACGGACATCCACGCGACAGCCAGCAGCAGCGAAAAAAACGCCCGCGCTCTGCCATTAGGGTTCGCTCCCGAAGTTAGCTTCATCGTATGTCCCATGCGCAGTTTGATTCAAGCCGGGCGGGTGCGGAGATGATGGTGCGGGGGAACATAGCAGCAAGAACCGTTTAGAGCTACGTCTGGAAGTCTTTTGGGGACAAGACGGAACACGGCGCCCGCTGTCCCTCGCTTTTAGGCCTCTGCGCGAGATAGATACAGCCGGGGTACAACCATCGAGCGAAGTTTGACGTGCCGGCGGCAGCAGTCATTCCCGGCCACGAAAAGATCAAACCCCTACTCATGTTTTTGCGAAAACTCGTTGTTCCGCTCGGCGTCTTGGCGGCCCTGCTCACCGTGGCGTCGCCAGGATTATTAGCTGGTCCACCCGCGCCGGCCATTGCCGCGCCACCTAGTGACGTCGACCCCTTCCATCAAGGTAGTTTCGAGTTGCAGTTGCTCAATGGCGCCGAGTATTCGCTGCAAAGGACCAGCTCCTTGCGGCCCAACGTCGATTACGAGCTGACCGTCCTGCGCCTGGGTTACATGATCGACTCGCCCCACGCTGGCGGCACTTTCCTGCGCGGCAACGACGAGCTTCTGTTTGAAGCCGAAGGCGGCCCGATCTTCCAGGGGCCGGGCAACGGCCTCGGTGGCTTCTCCATTGTCTATCGGCGCAACTTCCTTGCGCCGGGAGCGCGCTGGGTGCCCTACCTCAGCGGCGGCGGCGGCGGCGTGTACTCCGACGCGTACCACGACCGGGCGCAGCGGGCGATCGGTGCTTTGTACGAGTTCGATCTGGAGGCCAGCTTTGGGGTCCGCTACCGGCTGACCCACCAGGTGTCGCTGGACGGAGAGTTCTCCTACCGCCACATCTCCAACGCCGACACGGCGAGCCGCAACTACGGCGTGAACTCGATCGGCGGCTTTCTTGGCCTGAGTTATACTTTTTAAGGGCCGCCGCGCAGAGACGCCCGCCTCAGGACTGTAGGGCGGGCGCTCCGCCTGCCAGGAACGGCGCTGGACCCGGCAGGCGAGCGCCGGACCTTACCGGCTCACCTGAGCGGATCGAAGAGCAGCTTTGAGCGCCGGTCGATCTGTGCGCCGCGCCGCAGGAAAAAGGCGCGCAGATCCGCCGTCATGAACGTGCCGTCGGGTTCTGGATTCAAATCGAAGTAAATCCGGCCGCCTGGGGCGAGGAACCGCTCACGCAAATCGTTAAGCAGGAAGTCCCACTCCGCCGGCCCCCACACCTGTGCCGATTTGTGGCCGTTGAACGCGATGGAAAAGGCCGTGACGAGGTCGAACTTGCCGCCGGCCAGCAACGGTTCGGGCAAAGGTTCGCGCGCTTCGATGCGCCAGACGACGCGTTCCAGGCCGAGTTGCGTGAAGATGTCACCGTAAAACGCCGGCTCGGCCACATCCAAACCAATGCCGGAATGCCCCAGCTCCCGGCAAACGAGTAGGAAGTAACCCGCCCCACTCCCGAGATCGAGCACGCGCCACGGGCGTTTTGCACGGTCCAGGCCGATGTCCTGCGCGCGGCGGATATTGAGCTTCAGCCAGCGCTGCGCGTCGAAGTATTTGGTCCAGTTCTGGCCGGGCAGGAGAGAGCCTTCATGGCGGGCGGCCAGGGCGGCCATGGCGGAGCCGTCGATCCGGCGCAGAAAGCGGCGCACCGGCAAAGGGTGCAGCGCACGCCGGACGCCGCGCCACGCGCTCCGGTAAGCGTCCGCTTCCAACAGCTTGGCTAGTTTTTCACTCAGACGCATGGGACGAAGTAGGGCGGAGGCGCTCTCGGCGGCTGCCAAATTGCGGCCATCTTCCGCCCGCGGGCAAATAATTAGTTGGACCAACGGGCGCGATCCGCCGATTGACAACATCCTTGCCCCGGACGAAAACCGGTTCTCGCGGCCTCTCGGCCTCCACGCTTGCTCTAAACGACTTATGCGCCTTCTTCGTTCCGCCACTTTCTTGCGAGGCGCTGTTGCCGCGCTTCTCTTTGCCGCTCAGGCCGCTCGGGCGCAAACCCCGCCGGCGCCGGCTGCTCCTGCCGATGCCACCCCGCTTTGGCTGCGCTATCCCGCCATCTCGCCCGACGGCAAAACCATCGCCTTCGCCTATCGCGGCCATCTCTTCACCGTCCCGAGCACCGGCGGCGCGGCCATCCCGTTGACCGCCAGCCCGGCCCACGATTTCAACCCCGTCTGGTCGCCCGATAGCAAGTCGATTGCCTACGCCTCGAACGCCTACGGGAACTTCGACGTTTACATCATCCCCGCCGCCGGCGGCGCCGCCCAACGCCTGACGACCTACTCCACCGATGAGGTGCCGACCGGTTTCGCTCCCGACGGCCGCAGTGTCCTCTTTTCCGGCCACCGGCAGGATGCCAGGACCAACGCCCAGTTTCCGTCTGCCCGCGTCATGCCGGAGCTGTATCGCGTCTCGGTCGAGCCCGGGCACGCGCCGGTGCAAATCCTCACCACCCCCGCCCTGGCCGCCCCCAACGACCCCGCCGGCGACCGCCTCGTTTACGACGATCTGAAACGCTACGAAAACCACTGCCGCAAACACGAGAAAACCAGCGTCACGCATGACATCTGGCTCTACGACGTCAAGGCCGGCACCCACACGCAGCTCACGACCTATCTCGGGGAAGACCGCAACCCGGTCTGGTCTCCGGACGAGAAAGCCGTCTACTACCTGAGCGAGCGGAGCGGCTCCTTTAACGTCTGGAAGCTCTACGTCGATCAGCCGGAGAACCCGGTCCAGATCACCAGTTTCCACACCAATCCCGTCCGCTTCCTGAGCAGCTCGGACGCGGGCGATCTCTGTTTTGGCTACGACGGCGAAATCTACACGCTGCCGAGT
>CAXUFU010000417.1:0-3059 GCA_964250275.1 uncultured Chthoniobacterales bacterium
CGGTGCCGGGCTCGATCGCGAAGCGAAGCTTGGGATCGGCCTTGATCGCGGAGGTCAGTTGCGTGGTGCTTTTGCCCACGGCCTTCACCCGGCCAAGCAACGGCACGTCCACCTCCCCTGAGTCCGTGACGATGAGGGGCCAGACCTTATCGTCCCGGTCCTCCTGCACACGGTAGCTGAGGTGATCTCCGCGGCCCAGCCGGTGATCCGGATCCACCGGACCGGCGAAACCGGGCGCCGCGGCGGCGGGCGGCGGATACGCCGACTGGCTGGCCGGAGCTGCTTGGGTGGCCGCCAGTTGCGACGGGCGCATCGGACCAAATCCGCTGCCGGAACTACCGAACGGATTGGAATTCGGCGGCGAAGTCGAAGTAAAGGGTACCTGCGCACCGATCCGCGCGACGGGAACGGCGGCGAAAAGTACGGCGAGCAACACCAAGGCGCGAGGCGTTTTCATGCGTGCAGCCTACCATAGCTACTTCCGTTCCTCGCCCGAATTTTTTGGGCTGGCGCAGCGCGGAATCTTAGAATTGGTATGTCACGTCGACTCCGGCCCGATTCTGAAAATACTGCAGCAAATAGACGCTCGAATCCTTCTTGATGTAAGCGTAATGAGCCGTCGCGGAGAGGTGCAGATTAAATTGGTACCCGACCGTGATGTCTCCCCCGAGCCGCTGGATGTGCTGGTCGTACGGCCCGCCGGATTCCTGGTCGTTCTCGTAGAACAAATCCCCACCGAGAGTCACATTGCTCAGGGCGCGCCAGGCGATGTTGTAGCGGACGTAATTAACCTCCAGATAGTTTGAGGTCAGGCCCAGATCGGTCTCCCGGCCGCCGGAAAGATTCTCGGAAAGGTAGGCGTTGATCCGATGGTTAACGGTCAAACTCCCGTAGAACGTGTCCAGATCGGACTTATCCTTGTAAGCGCCGTTACCCAATTGAGGGGTGGTCGCCACCGCGCCGTTGTCAAAGAAAATCCCGGTGTCGCTCCCGTAGTCGAACGAAGTTCCGTTGCCGGAGAAATGGGCTTCCTGATAGCCGCCGCGCGCGATGAATCGCAGGTACGGCGTAGGCGTGATGTCGAAGTAAAGCCCGATCGTCCCGCCGGTCGAGTCGTTCTGGACGCCTTTGTCGTAATTGGTGATGGCGTAGGTCCCCTCCACACCCAAAAACGTCCGCGGCATCAACTGGTAAACGGCCGATCCCAGGAACTGCTCCGCCGTGCGATTGAGGTAATCGAAGTTCGAATTGAGCGACAGATAATTGTAATGATCGTAGCCGGCCGTCAGGACCAAGGTATTCAGGTCCGTGACGAGGGTGACGCCGGCGGTATTGGTGAACCGGGCAAAGTCCGTTACCCCGCTGAGCGAAGGCTGATCAACCGGATCCTGCAGCAGTTGAAAGGCGTCGTGAACGTTGATGCGAAAAATGTCCGCCGCATAGATGTCGAACGAAAGTTGGCTGCCCGGAGTGATGAAAAAATCATCATTGGTCGCGTCAGGATGGTCGATATACCGCACAAAGCCGATCCCGAGATCCAAATTGATCGTGTTTAGCCGCGTGATATTCCAGATGGAACGGATATCCAACGCCAAACGGGCCACCACGTCGGACTCCCGGTTGATCTGCGAGTAGGAGATGTTGTCGATGTACTCGAATCCCGCCGTGGCGCTCAAAAGGAAACGGATCGGACCGACCCGCAAATTGAAGTTCTGTTCTTCAACCGAGGAAATGCGGGTGGTGTCCGCCACGTCTTCTCCGGCCAGGGACTCGCGCATGAGTTCCTGGGCGCGCGCCGCCGGCCCAACGATCAGGCAAACAGCGGCCAGGAATGGAAGTAGCTTTAGCCCGAGGCGTGGCCCGAGCCCACGCTGGTTCCGCCGGCATTGGGCGTCAGGCCCAACCACAATTTTTCGCGGACAAGATTCACGCATATCAGATAAGATGCTGCCTTTTAGAGAAGTCGAGGTAATGGATTTCATCCCGTGAATTTTCGAATACAGCAAGTTTTCGGCCCCTCATCTTCAGTTTCAGCCGATCCCAGAAGCATGAATGATCTATGGATGCGCAATTAGTTTCATGTCGAAAGTGGCCTGTGATGGCAATACTTATTTTTTCGCAAGAAAAATATCGGGTAGGAATCAACCCCGGCAAAAGGGCAAGTTTTTGGGTGGCCTCACTTGCCCTTGCTCTCGCCCTGGCCGCGGTGCCGGCCCGCGCCCAGCACATCGTCACGGCCGCGGCACGGACGCAGGCCCAGGCGCTGGTCCAGCAGGCTTACACCACCTATGAAGGCGGCGACTACGCGCAGGCGCTGGTCCTCATCGACAAGGCGGACAAACTCGTGCCGGACCAAGCAGACGCCTGGAACTTGCGCGGCGCGGTTTACCTCAAGGAGGCGACCTACGACAAAGCCGACGCCGCTTTCGCGCGGGCGGTGGCCCTCGACCCCAACCTGTGGGCAGCGCAGTTCAACCTGGGGGAAGTCGCGTTCCGCCAGAAAGACTATCGGCGCGCCCGCGAGCGTTTCGAAGCATTGCTCGGCCAGACCGACCGGCGCAAGGACGCGAGCCGTTGGGAATTGGCGGCGTACAAGACGTTTCTCGCTAGCCTGCTGATGGGAGACGATGTCGGGGCCCACAAGAAACTGGCCAAGATTCCCGCCAAGGGTGCGACCCCCGCTTATTATTATGCGCAGGCGGCGCTCTCCTACAGCCGCAAGGATGTCGCCACGGCGGAGAAAACGGTAGCGCAGGCGCAGTCTTCTTATCCACTCGCGGCTAACGATCTGTTCGGAAGTTCTTTGCAAACGGTCGGCTGGCAAGCCCCGCCGCCGCCGTTGACTTCGGCCTTCCCATCATCCCTGCCGGTACCCGGCAGCGCGCCGTACGCTGGCGGTGGTCAACAGCCGTTGCAGATCGACCCCCGCCTGGAGGCCGCGGTGGCCGAGCCGCTGCCGAGCGCCGGCGGCGCCGTCTACGAAAAGATCCCCGCCGTCGCGGCTCCCAAGCCGTCGAACGCGAAGCTGCCGGAAGGTTCCGCACCACCCGCCCCGAACA
>CAXUFU010000418.1:0-2630 GCA_964250275.1 uncultured Chthoniobacterales bacterium
GGGAACCGCCGCGGCCGGCATTCGGGCGCGTGTCGCCGGGCCGATAATCAGGGTTTGCTTCGCCGGGTGCGGCGCCGCTCGCATCGCTGTTCATGGAATCAGAAAGTAGGTTGGCCACCGGCCGGGCTTAGGGAGTTAGAGCCCGCAGGTCGACCCGGTCTGGCGAGGCGTTGCCCAGGCCCATCTCCGCCGCGGCACGCACGTGACCGGCCTTATCGCCCAGCGCCGGAAGTTGCGCCTGCACCCGCCAGCTTTCCAGGTAGCGTAACACCACCGAATCCAGGGCGACGGCATCCTTGCTGGCGTACAGCGTGCCGAGATTCCGCGCGTAGAGCGGCTCGAACTGCGGCCCACCGGCAATTTGCGCGACCAGGCCGTCCGTGATGCTCAACACCACCCGGCCGCCCACCTGCGGGTCGCTGTACATTTCCGGGATCGTCGATTGCCCGTATTGCGGCGGCCCGACCAGGCGACGCCAGTTGTCCACGTTGGGGATGGTGACGTTGTAGAGCGCGCCGCCGATGCCGACGAAACTGTTGTCACTGAAGACGGGCACGTCGATGATCTTGGTCACCCGGTGGGCGATGATGTTGCAGTAGTGGCTGACGCTGCTGAGATTCTCGTCACCGCCCGCCGAAGCCATCCGGAGCTTCGGCGTGTCGGCGGGACCGCCGGCCGGATTGGACGTCCTACTTTGCCGGGCAAAGGGATCGACCAGGGGCGACCCGGGCCGGCTGAGGGAATCGTCCGCCGGCACCGGGAGACCTTTGAAGAGGAGATCTCCCCAGATGAGCTTGCCCAGAAACGGCGCAGAATAGGTGTCCTGGAGATCGTAGCCGTACTTCGGTTCGATCGAAAGAACCGGGCAGATGAAGGCCGAGGTTTTGTTGTTCTTCTCCAGGTAACCGGCGACGCGCAGATCGTTCGCATCCCGATCCCAGACCAGAATGTTTTCCCTCGGCACACCCGCTTCCATCAATCCTTCGACGATCCGCGCCACCAGCGCTTTGTGGACCAGACCCACGGCCGAAATCTTGATGCCGACGATGTCCTTGGGCGAGACCAGGCTGCGCCAGGCGTCCGCGATGTTTTCCTTGCCGGTGGCGGCGAGCACCAGCCGGTCGACCATCCGATGCACGATTTCCGGGTCGGCGACGAACTCGCGGATAGCCGCGTTATCATGGACCGCGTAAACGGTCGAGCGGGCCGGTGCTTGCGGCGACACCGCCTCCGGCTTGGGTGCTTCCTCCGTCCAGGCCGCCGGTGCGCCGGCGAACGCGGCTAACACGGCGGCGGCCGTCCAGACGTACATCAGCCACACGCCCGTGGCGACCGGTTTCACTTTTCCAAGCACAAGAGCTATCTATATTCGATGGCGTGTCCGTACTAGGAGAAAACTGCAACGAACCGCCTGCGCAGGTTTCAGGCGAGGCAGAGGCCGTGTCGCATTTGTACGTGCACATTCCCTTTTGCCCCAAGATCTGCCCGTACTGCAGCTTCTACAAGGAAGCCAGCGACCGGCACCGGACGCAGCCCTTCCTCGACGCCGTTCTGACCGAGCTCGATGGGCAAAGCAGCGCGCTCCGGGCGGGGGGACGGCGCTTGCGGCCGCGCACCATCTTTTTCGGCGGCGGCACTCCGAGCGCCCTTTCGACGCCGCAGCTCGAGTATCTGCTCGGCGGGCTGCGCGCGCGCCTGGACTTGAGCGCCTTGGAGGAGTGGACGCTCGAGATGAATCCGGCCACGCTCTCGCTCGAGAAGGCTCGGGCGCTGCGAGCGTTGGGTGTCAACCGCGTGAGCATGGGCGTGCAATCCTGGGAGCCGCAGTTGCTGGCGGTGCTCGGCCGCGTCCACAGCGCGGAGCAAGCCCGGCGTTCGTACGCCATTTTGCGCGAGGCGGGTTTTGGCAACGTGAACCTCGACCTCATCTTCGGCGTGCCGACCCAGACGCGCGCGCATTGGGAGCGTTCGCTGGCGGCGACCATCGCGCTCGCGCCGGAACACATCTCCGCCTACAACCTCACTTACGAGGAAGACACGGAGTACTTCCGCCGTTTTGCCGCGGGCGAACTGACGCAGGACAGCGACGCCGATGCCGAGCTTTTCGAGCTCACCGCCGAGACATTGGCGGGGGCGGGCTACGAACCTTACGAAATCTCGAACTTCGCCCGGCCCGGCCGCGAGTGCGGGCACAATCTGGCGTACTGGTCCGGCGCCGATTACCTCGGGCTGGGCCCGAGCGCGTTTTCAACCGTGGGCGAACGGCGCTGGGCCAATGTGCGCGACACATCCGCGTACATCGCGCGGGTCAACGCGCCGGAGGATGCCGCCGATTTCCGGGAAGATGTGCCGCCCGCGCTGCGGCGCGCCGAACGGATCGCCTTCGGCTTGCGCACCAACCGCGGGGTGCCCTCCGCCCTGCTGAGCGCGTGGCCGGCAGAGGTGGCGGAGTTTTCCGGCTTGGGTCTGCTGCACACCAGCGCTCAGGGTGTGGTGCGGCTGACGAGCCGCGGCCGCCTGTTGGCGGATACCGTGGCCGAGGCGTTCGTCTGAGCGAACATCGCAAAAAAAGGTAGGGGCGGGGGGGGGGGGGGCGGGGCCAGGATAATAGGGGGGGGCGCGCGGAAGCC
>CAXUFU010000418.1:2640-3056 GCA_964250275.1 uncultured Chthoniobacterales bacterium
AAATTGTCTGGAGACCTCTCCGCGTAAACGAAGGCCGGCGGAAAACAAATGGGACGGCTCGGAGAGCCTGCCCCTACCTCTTTTGTGAATCCTATTGCCCGCTTGCCTTCAGTTCGGACACGAGCGCGTCCACCTCGCTGGACATCGCGCCGATGTCGCGAAAGGTCTCCAGCGCCCCGAGGGTACCCGCGGGCGGGTAACTGGCGGGGTTGTCCAGTTGAGCAGGCGAGAGCAATTTGCGGGCAGCCTGGTTCGGGTTGGTATACGGAAAGGCATCCGAGATGCGCCGGCTGACTTCCGGCCGCAGGATGTAATTGATGAACTGCTCGGCCGCGGCCGGGTGCGTGCAAGTCTTGGGCATCGCCAGGCTGTCGATGAAACGGTGGCTGCCTTCGATCGGCAGCACCCAGCGAAAC
>CAXUFU010000419.1:0-2544 GCA_964250275.1 uncultured Chthoniobacterales bacterium
CAGCGCCACCCCGCCGGTGATGTTGCCCAGCAACGCCGGCGCCAGGAAGCCGCCCAGGTAGGCTCCAAAACCGCGTTCGCCGGTCACCACCAGATAAAGCGTCTCCACCGACCCGGCGATGACGTGGCTGAGGTGGCCCAATGCCACGAGGTACGTGAGCAGGATGATGACCCAAATGCGCGCGGTCTCGGCGTAGGGCAAGAGCCAGACCATCAGCGCGATCAGCCAACCGGCGAAAACCGCGCGCAGAAATACGGTGCCGAAGCCGGGAGCCATGGCCTGACGCCCGAGCTCGGCGAACTGCGCCCGGATCGGCGGCTCAAAGGCGTTGGTATGCGCCACCACCCACGCAAACGCCAGCGCGCCGAGCAGGTTCGCGCCCAGCACAATGGTCCAGAGCCGCAGCACGTTGAGCAGCACGCGCGGGTTTCCCTGCCGCAGCAGCGGCAGAATGACGGTCAGCGTGTTTTCGGTGAAAAGCTGCTGCCGCGCCAGCACCACGATGAGAAACCCCATGCTGTAGCCGAAACTGGAGACCAGTGGCGTCCAGGACGCATGGGGCAGGCTCTGAGTCAGGAGCGCCTGCGTCGTCATGGAGAATCCCATGGACAGGCCCGCGGCCAAGCCGGACCACGCCAGGCCGGAATTGGAGCGCTGGAGTTCGCTTTCGCCTTCCTGTTCGATCGCGCCGTAAACCTCGTGGCCGGGCGGTGCGCTGCGCTCTCCCGCGGCCTGCCGGCGCTCCTCGCGCTCCGTTTCGGCAGCCTCGGACTCCTGTCTGTCCTGTGATGGGTCGGCCTCGGAGTCGCCGCCGTCCGGCCGGTGTTCTGCTGGTGCCTCCATGGTTGCGATTTCCCCCTCCTTACCGACCTGGCGCCACGACTCCCCGAGGCAGCACCCGCTTGAGCGCGATGCCAACGCGATGGCTTACCGCGGCGGCACGGGATGAAAATCGCTGGCGTGGTACGAACTGCGCACCAGCGGCCCGCTCGCCACGTATTCGAAGCCCTTTTTGCGCGCGATCTCGCCGTACAGATCGAACTGCGCCGGCTCGATGTACGCGACCACCGGCAGATGCTGGGGCGTCGGGCGCAAATACTGGCCGAGCGTCAGCACCTGGCAGCCCGCGCCGCGCAGATCGTCCATGGTCTGGAAAAGCTCGGGCTCCGTTTCGCCCAGGCCCAACATCACGCCACTCTTGGTCACCACCTCCGGCGAGAGCTCCTTCGCCCGCCGCAGCACTTCCAACGAGGTGCGGTACTTGGCGCGCGAACGCACCAGCGGCGTCAGCCGCTCGACCGTTTCCAGGTTGTGGTTAAAGATCTCCGGGTGCGCCTCGAGCACCACCCGGAGACAATCGCCCTGCGCATGGAAATCCGGCACCAGCACCTCGATGATGATCTTCGGATCGACTTCGCGAATCGCCCGAATGGTGCGCGCGAAATGTTCCGCGCCGCCGTCCTTCAGATCGTCGCGCGCGACGGCCGTGACCACCACGTGCTTGAGCCGCATGCGCCGCACGGCTTCCGCGACGCGCTGGGGTTCATCGTCTTCCAGGGCAAACGGTTTGGCGGTCGACACCGCGCAAAAACCGCAGGCGCGCGTGCAGCGGTCGCCCGCGATCATGAAAGTGGCGGTGCCCTGGCTCCAGCATTCCCAGCGGTTAGGGCACTGCGCGCTTTCGCAGACGGTGTGCAGCTTCAGATCCGCGACCAGCGCCTTGGTCGAGAAAAAGACGGGGTTGGAAGGCAGCCGGACCTTGATCCAATCCGGCTTTTTTTCGACGTGCAGTGTGGGATCGATCTTGGCCAGGGAAGACATGAGAGCGGCTAAAGTATGGCGGCGCGCCAGGGCGATTGCAAACGTCGTAACTAAAGGTAGACCCCCACGACAAGATTCGCGAAAAGCAGCACTATCCCACAGCGTTCGTGGGTAGGGATGGCTCTCCCGAGCCGGTCCCTTGCTGTCTAACAACCGCCTTGAGTCAACGGATCGCGCCAAGCAAACCGCGCCCGGCCCTGCCTGTCTGGCACAACCCTCGAGTCAACGGCTCGGCCACGCGAACGGCGCGCTTCCCGGACAGCAAGGGACCGGCTCAGGAGAGCCATCCCTACCCTGGGCTTACGAGCTTCGCAGCGCTTCGCCGTCCAGATACACCTGCAAGATCATCTGCGCGGCGACCTGATCGATCACGGCGCGGCCTTGCTTGACGTTCTTGCCGCCATCGTGCAAGGCGCGCTGGGCGGCCACGGTGGTCAGCCGCTCGTCGATCAAGCGCACCTCGCAGGCGGTGCTCGCCCGGACCAAGTCCGCAAACGCGCGCGATTTTGCGGAAGCCGGGCCGTCCGTGCCGTTCATGTTGCGCGGCAGGCCGATGACTACCACCTCGATCCGCTCCTGGGCGATCAACGCTTTCAACCGTTGCAGGATCGCCTGATCGCGTCCGGCGGCCTGCGCGGGCAGACGGATCGTCTCACGCGGATGGGCGAACAGGCCCAACTCGTCCGACACCGCGATGCCGACGCGCGCTTCGCCGAGATCGAT
>CAXUFU010000419.1:2554-3049 GCA_964250275.1 uncultured Chthoniobacterales bacterium
GCCATAGCGCGGTTTATCTCTACTGCAGATGCGGCGCCAGCAGCGCCGTGAGCTGCTTGATGCGTTCCGCGTCGCCGCGTTGGCAAATCAGCGTGGCATCGGCGGTTTGCACCACGATGAGCCCGCTCACGCCGAGGAGCGAAATCGCGCCCGGCTGATCGCTGAACACGATGTTCTCGCGCGCGTTTAAGGTCGTCACCTGGCAGTTGGTCGCGTTGTCGTGTTCGTCCTTGGCCAAATAACCGGCGACGGCCAGCCAACTCCCCACGTCATCCCAGTCGAAAGTCGCGTCGAGCATCAGGACGCGGTCGGCATTTTCCATGATGGCGTAGTCGATGGAAATCTTCGGCAGCTCGGAAAACCGCTCGTCGAGCGCCTGCTGGAAATCCGGCGCGGTGCGAACGTGCGAGACAAAATCCGCCAGCACCGGGATCTGGGCGCTCAGCTCGCGCAAGACCGCCGGCAGCGTCCAAGCGAACATGCCCGCATTCCAGC
>CAXUFU010000420.1:0-3042 GCA_964250275.1 uncultured Chthoniobacterales bacterium
GTCTGGAAACGCTCCGCATACGTGGGGCGATCCATGCAACAAGCACCGTTCCCAGACAGCAGGGGACCGGCTCAGGAGAGCCATCCCTACCCTCGGGTCTGGGGACAGTTCCCGTGGACGGCGCAACCCGTGTCCAGGTACGCTTCCCAGACAGCAAGGGACCGGCTCAGGAGAGCCATCCCTACCTCGGGTTGGCTACGAAAACCCGAGCACCGGGTGCGGCTTGTACGGCTCCTCCAGTTTCGTCATCTCTTCCGGCGTCAAGTTCAACTGCAGCGCCTTGACCGCGTCCTCGATGTGATGCGCTTTGGTCGCGCCGATGATCGGCGAGGTAATCCACGGCTTCTGCAGCATCCACGCGAGCGCCACTTGCGCCGCCGGCGCGCCATGCGCCTTCGCCACTTCCTGCACGCGATCGACCACTTCGAAATCGGCGTCGTTGTAAAGCGACCGCGCAAAGTCGTCCGTCTTGCCGCGCGTGGTCTCGCCACCACCTTCCGCGCGGCTGCGGTTTCCGGCCAAAAAACCGCGGGCCAGCGGGCTCCACGGGATGATGGCGATGCCTTCACTCCGGCAAAGCGGGATCATCTCGCGCTCCTCCTCGCGATAGACCAGATTGTAGTGGTTCTGCATCGAGACGAACCGCTGCAGACCGTGCTGGTCCGCCAGATAAAGAAAACGCGCGAACTCCCAGGCCGCCATGCTGGACGCGCCGAGATAAAGCACCTTCCCCTCCTCGACCAGGGTGCTCAACGCATCGAGCGTCTCTTCCATGGGTGTGCCGCGGTCGTAGCGATGGATCTGGTAGAGGTCGATGTAATCCACGCTCAGGCGCCGCAGGCTCGCTTCGACGGCGTGCTTGACGTGCTTGCGCCCGGTGCCGCGCTCGTTGGGCGTATCGCCCATCGGGTTGAACAGCTTCGTCGCGATCACGACTTTTTCCCGCGCCACGCCGAGGTCTTTCAGCGCCCGCCCGAGCACTTCCTCGCTGGCGCCGTCCGAGTACATGTCGGCCGTGTCGAAGAAATTGATCCCGGCATCGAGCGCCTGCCGAAAAAACGGCCGGGAGGCTTCGTCGTCTAGAACCCATTCACGCCACTTTGAAGTGCCGTAGCTCATGCAGCCCAGGCACAAGCGTGACACCCGCAGGCCGGTTTTTCCAAAAGGGACGATATCCATATTCTTCCGGTCTCAAGCGACCGCTGCCAGCGCCGCCGGGGCGAGGGAATGCAGCCGCGCCACGGATTCGCCGACGAGGCGGATGCCGCGCTCAATTTCATCCGGATTATTGAACCGGCCGAAGGAGAAGCGCAGGCTGGCGCGGGCTCGTTCGACGGAAAATCCCATGGCCGTCAACACGTGCGAGGGATGCAGCGAACCCGTGGTGCAAGCGCTGCCGGCACTCGCGCAGACTCCGGCCTGATCCAGCAGCACGAGCAGCGCCTCGCCCTCTACCCCCGGGAGGTGGAGATTGGACGTGTTCGGCAGTCGCTCAACGGGGTCGCCGTTGATCGCGGCGCCAGGGATTTGCGCCAGCAGCGCGTTTTCAAAGCGGTCGCGCAAGGCTTTCACAACGGTGCGTTCTTCCGCCAGGCGAGCGCCGGCCAGTTCCGCCGCTTTGCCCAGCGCCACGATGCCGGCGACGTTCTCCGTGCCGCCGCGCCGGCCGTTTTCCTGGCCGCCGCCGATGAGCCACGGGGTAAAGCGGCAACGCCGGTCCACGTACAACGCGCCCACGCCCTTTGGCGCGTGAATTTTGTGCCCAGCCAGCGACAGGAAATGGATCGGCGCGCACTTGACGTCCACCGGGATCTTGCCGACCGCCTGCACGGCGTCGGTGTGGAAAAAGGCTCCCTTCGCCCGCGCCAATTGCGCCAACTCCTCCACCGGATACAGCACGCCCGTTTCGTTGTTCGCCCACATGACCGAAACGACCGCGGTATCGTCGCGGATGGCGTCGGCGGCGTCACGCAGGTCGACCCGGCCCAGCTCATCGACGGGCAGCCAGGTGACCTCGTACCCGCGGCGGGCGAGTTGCTCGCAATAGTTCTTGGTGGCGCTGTGCTCGACCGCCGTGGTGACGACGTGCTTGCGGTCGCGATCGGCGGCAAGGGCGCTGGCCAGCGCGGTGTTATTGCCCTCGGTGCCGCAACTGGTGAAAATGATCTCGCGGGGCTCGCACCCGAGCAACGCGGCCACCAGTTCCCGGGCCGTTTCCAGCGCGCGCCGCACCCGGCTGCCAAAGCTGTAGGCGCTCGACGGGTTGCCGTAAAACTCCGTCAGGAACGGCAGCATGGCCTCGACCACCGCCGGGTCGACCGCGGTGGTGGCGTTGTTGTCGAAGTACAAATGCGGCTGGCTGGAACGAGGCATGGAGACGAACGGGCGAACTAACGCGAGCGTGCAGAACTAGGGGTCGAGAAATCGACGTTTTCGTAGAGATCGGTCAAGGCGAGCCTGGCTTGCAGCGAGACGAGTGGAATGGAGTCAGTCAACTGCGAGTATTCGAAGTAGGTCCAGACGTGCGGTACCGCGGGCTCCCTGCTCCAGTGCTCGATGAAAACGCGGTCTTGAGCCACGAACAAAAGATCCGTGAGCGACTCGAGTTGCCGGTATCGCCGGAGTTTCTCGGCGCGGTCGGAGCGTTCATTGCCTGGGGAGAGTACTTCCACCAGAAGCTGGGGATTGAGCAAGGTGTCCTCCCGCGCGTCTAAAAACTGCGGCTCGCCGCAGAGCGCAATGACGTCCGGATAGGCGTACATCCCGCTGTCAGCCACGCGCACACGCAGGTCGTTCAGGTAAGCCCGGCAGCGGCGGCCCCGGAATTGGGCGTGGAGCTCAGCGACGATATTCAGACCGATAATTCCGTGTCGGCTGCCGGCGCCGGCCATGGCGTACATCGCGCCGTCCCAAAACTCGCTCTTGTACTCGGCCGCCCGCTCGATCGAAAGGTGTTCTTCCTCGCTGAGGCGGGGTTTCGGCAGCGCAGTCATGGCAAAGAATCTCGGCCGGACGATAACTGAGTTGCGGCCGGCTTGCCAC
>CAXUFU010000421.1:0-3037 GCA_964250275.1 uncultured Chthoniobacterales bacterium
GGGGGGGCGCCGCCCCGCCCGCGCCGCCCCCCCCCGGCCCTACAAACCCAGGCATGCTGTTTACGCTTGGCGTTCGCTCCTACAATCATCCGTATCTTAGGCAAACGTCCCGGTAATCGGGTCGTCCGAAGCGAACGGACGGTCCCCCGACAGCTCGGAACGGCTCGAAGAGCCCGCCCCTACCTTTTATTGGCTGCCGCTACGCGGGCGACGCTTACTGGTAAGCGCCCCAGAAGGACGTGGCGTTGTCGATGACGTCGGTGAAATTGGCGGTTGAGCTCGAGTTTACCACGATGTTGCCGTCGAACGTACCGTAGCTGTAGTTGTTGCCCAGGATGTCGTTGAATGCCGTGCCCGCCCCTGCCTCGACGTAAAGGCGCGAAGCCGGCTTGAAGAAGCCTTTGAGCCTCGACGACGTGAAAGTGGACGAACCCAGGACGGTATTTTCAATGGCGTACTCGTCGATGGCGCCCCCGATAACGCGGGCATCATTGAGGATGGCCGTGGCCTGAGAACGTTTCCGGGCCCGCAGGAAACCTGGCACTGCGATCGCTGCCAGCAGGGCAATGATCGCCACGACGATCATAATCTCCACAAGGGTGAAGCCCGACCGGTTATTTAGCTCTTGGCGCAACATGATAGTGTGTCCTGGATCTGATGTTTTTGTGTAGGGTAATGCCCTACTGGAATTAGCTACATGTGTGCCAGCGCGATTGTAAAAATTCAGAGTGGCCGGACCAGTCGCCCGGGCACGCGCGCCCACGCCTATTTACGCGCCGCTCTTGGCAGGCGAGTGTGCGGCCATGACACGCCGGGATCGCGCGGAAAAACTGGTCGAGGTCTTGCCGCAGATCTATCCGGACGCCCACTGCGAACTCAATTTCAGCACTCCGCTCGAGTTGCTCGTGGCCACGATCCTCTCCGCGCAATGCACGGATAAGCGCGTCAACATCGTTACCGCCGAGCTTTTCCGCCGCTGCCACACTGCGGCGGATTACGTGCAGATCCCGACCGCGGACCTCGAAGCCATTATTCGCACGGCCGGGTTTTTCCGGGCCAAGGCGAAAAGCTTGCAGAAAATGGCGGCCGCGCTCGTCGCCGAGCATGGCGGCCAAGTCCCGCGCGATCTGCCGGCGTTGACGGGCCTGGCGGGCGTCGGCCGCAAGACGGCGAATGTCGTCCTGGGCAACGCGTACGGCATTGAGGCGGGCGTGGTGGTCGATACGCACGTCGGCCGGCTCGCGGTGCGGCTGGGCCTGACCAAACAGATCGACCCGGAAAAGGTAGAGGCGAAACTCAGCAAGCTCGTTCCGCGCGAACGTTGGACGATGTTCAGCCACTGGCTGATTTTCCATGGCCGGCGGCGTTGTTTCGCCCGCAGCCCGGATTGCGCCGGGTGCGAGTTACACACGTTTTGCCCCACGGCATTTCGGCATGGACCGAAAAAGAAGGGTTCGACAGTGTCCGCGAAAGCGGCCAGTTTATCGGGCCGCACCGGGCGCGCCCCGGCCTTCTCGGTGGAGCGCAACGCGTTGGCGGCGACGGAAAATCCCAGCTTATGAGTACAGGAATCCTCGCAGGAAAAGTCGGCCTGGTCTTTGGCGTGGCCAATCAGCGCAGTATCGCCTGGGCGATTGCCAAGGCGTGGGCGGCACAGGGCGCAAAACTCATTTTCAGCTACCAGGGCGAGCGCATCAAAGGCAATGTCGAGGAGTTGACGGGAGAGTTGGGCGCCGACACGCCGTTTTACCCGTGCGACGTCAGCCGGGATGAGGAAATCGCCGCATTTTTCCAGAGCGTCCGCACGCACACGGAGAAAGTCGATCTGCTGCTGCATTCGGTGGCGTTCGCGCCGAAGGAAGCGCTCGAAGGAGACTTCATCAATACCACGCGCGAAGCGTACCGTGTGGCGCACGATGTCAGCGCGTATTCGCTCGTGGCGCTCGCGCGGGAGGCGGCGCCCTTGATGACCAACGGTGGCAGCATCCTCGCCATGACTTATTACGGCTCCGAGAAGGTGATCCCGCACTACAACGTCATGGGCGTCGCCAAGGCCAGCCTGGAAGCGACGACGCGCTATCTGGCGTACGATCTGGGCGGCAAGAACATCCGCGTGAACTGCATCAGCGCGGGCCCCATGAACACGCTGGCGGCGCGTGGCATCAGCGGGTTCACGCAAATGCTGAAGTACTACGAGCAGCGCGCGCCCTTGAAACGTTCGTGCAAGGCGGATGAACTCGGCCAGACGGGGGTGTTCCTGGCCAGCGAAGGCGCGGGGGCGATCACGGGTCAGGTGATTTACGTGGACGGCGGTTATCAGATCATGGGGATGTGATTCTTCCTAACCCGAGGTAGGGATGGCTCTCCGGAGCCGGTCCCTTGCCCGGCCCCCGCCGACCCATCCCTACTTTTTTTACGATGTCGCTCGCGGCCGAACTGCGCACTTTCCTCGATCCTGGCCAAGTCGCCGATGACGCTGCCAACCTCGCCACGCATGGCGGCGACAAATGGTTCGCGAACCACGCGCCGGAGGCCGTGGTTTTTGCGCAATCGGCGGAGGACGTCTCGCGCCTGCTGCGCTTCTGCTCGGCACGCGCCATCCCGGTGACACCGCGCGGCGCGGGCTACGGATACGTCGGCGGCTGCGTGCCGGCGCGTGGGGGCGTCGCGCTGTCGCTGGCGCGCATGAACCGGCTGCTCGAACTCGACGGACGCGACTTCGTGGCGATGGTCGAGCCCGGGGTTATCACCGGCGACTTGCAGGAAGCGGCGCGGGCGAGGGGGCTATTTTAGACGCCAGAACCGGCCAGCCTCAAGCACAGCACGCTGGGCGGCAACATCGCGACCAACGCCGGCGGCCCGCGCTGCCTCAAATACGGCGTGACGCGCCACTACGTGCTTGGGCTGGAGGTGGTGCTGGCCAACGGCGACATCGTGCGCTGCGGCAGCCGCACGCATAAGAACAAGACGGGGTTCGATCTGGTGGGCCTGTTTGTCGGCAGCGAGGGACTGCTGGGCGTGGTGACGCAAGCGACCT
>CAXUFU010000422.1:0-3037 GCA_964250275.1 uncultured Chthoniobacterales bacterium
GCATCATGTGCCCTTCACCGAGCGGAGCGGCGAACCCGGGATGATAATAGACGGGAATCTTGTGCACGTTTGCGGGCTGACGTTTCAGGCTCACGACGGCGGCACGAGCCGCACACGCTCGCCCGGCGCGGGGTAATCCGCTGCGACTTGCGCGAGCAACGGCGCGAGATCGCGGGCGCGGCAACCGTCCTGGTAAATGCGGTAAAAGGCGCGGGCCAGCGCGCGTACTTGCGTGCCGCTGACTTCGTTTTCGTCTTCCCGGCCGACCTGGCGGAGCACGAGCGAAAATGGCAGTGGCCGCGGTCCGCCGCCGCGGTCGATTTCCGGCGGCGACCGGAAATCCGGCTGGAAATAGGAAACCTGCGCCGGGTCCAACTTACGGAAACCGGCCTTCTCGTAAGCCAACAGGCTGGCGGACCGTTCGCCTGCGCCCGCTGGCGCCTCTTCCATCTCGGCGACGAGGGTCATGGCAGCCGTGTCGGCTTTTTCGCCGGCGGATCGCAGACAGTCCCGCGCCAGTTGCAGCGGTAAGGCGCGCAGCCAGCCTCCCAAGCCGGACCGGCGCCATCGCTCCGCCACGAGGACGTGGGAAAGGTGGACAATGACCCACGCCGCTTGCTGCGCGCCGTCCTCCGGGGGGAACACGGCCGCGCTGTGGTCCCGGACAGCGGCGATGTTACCGGCGTCGTCGCCGATGGAAAGCAACTCATACTGGAGAGTCCAGCCGTCCGCCTGGGTTTGGGTCGGCCAGGCAAAACGTCGGGCCAAAACCGCGACCCGCTCGAGCGCGCCAGCCGGCCCGAAGGTCTCCGCCAGAAACCGGTAAGCCGGCGCAAACGCGGGATCATTTACGGAAGACACCGCCCGCAGCACCAACCCGGATACGTCTAACCGGCGCGCGCGCAGATCCCCCGGAGCGAGATCGTGGTCCAACCAGTGGCGCGCAGGCATGCAAAACCTTAGATCGGTTCCGCGCCGAAATGTAGCCCTTAACCGCGCGATATCCGATTAGTCAACGGCCTCGCGCTGACCCGTCGCGGCAGCGACTCCAAAAGCCCAGGGTAGGGATGGCTCTCCTGAGCCGGTCCCTAGGTGTCGGGCACGCGTGCCTGGGGCCTGGTCGCGCCATCTACAGGGACCTTCCCCAGACAATCAGGGACCGGGTCGGAGACCCATCCCTACCTTTTTTTGGAAGCGCTTCGCGCGCAGGGATCAGCCTTCCGCCACCTTAGGCTCTTGCCACCAAACTCTTCGGATCGACGAACGGCATGCCGTGCGCGTCGGCCACGGCGGCATGGGTGATCTGACCCTGGCAAAGATTGATCCCGCCCCACAACGCCGGCACCTTCGCCAAGGCCTCCGCCAACCCCAGATCGGCCAACAGCTCCAGATAACGATAGGTCACGTTCGTCAATGCCTGAGTCGCCGTGCGAGCATAAGCGCCGGGCATGTTAGCTACACAATAATGCGTTACCCCCTCTTCCACGTACACCGGATCATGGTGCGTGGTGGGATGGGAAGTCTCGGCGCAGCCGCCTTGATCGATGGCGATGTCCACCAGCACCGTGCCCGGGCGCATCTGCTTGAGCATCTCCCGGGTGATTAACTTCGGCGCCCGCGCGCCTGGCACGAGCACCGCCCCGATCAGCAGATCGACGGTCGGTAATAGACCGGTCAGGTGTGCCTCGCTCGAGTAAAGCGTATGCGCGGCGTGCATGGTGATGTCGAGAAAACGCATCCGTTCGAGATCGACTTCCAGGATCGTCACGTCGGCGCCCAGGCCGGTGGCCATGCGCGCGGCGTTGACCCCTGAGCTGCCGCCGCCGATGACCACCACACGCCCCGGGAGCACGCCGGGCACGCCGCCCAAGAGCACGCCCGCGCCGCCCTCGTGCCGGGCCAGAAAATAGCCGCCCATGATGATCGACATCCGGCCCGCGATCTCACTCATCGGTTCCAGCAACGGCAACCGATGGTTCACCTCGACGGTTTCGTAGGCGATGCAGGTGGCGCCGCTTTTCGCCAGCGCTTCGGTCAGCGGGCGGTTGGCGGCGAGATGCAGATAGGTAAACAGGATCTGGTCGCGCTTGAGCAGCGCGTACTCTTCCGGCAACGGTTCCTTGACCTTGATGATGAGGTCCGCTTCGGCGAAGACCGCCGCGTGCTCGCCCACCAGGATGGCGCCGGCTTTTTCGTAGTCGGCGTCCGGGTACCCGGAGCCGATCCCGGCCTCGCGCTCGACAAAGACACGATGCCCGCGTTTGCAAAGCTGATAAGCCGCCGACGGCAGCAGCGAGACGCGGTCTTCCTGCTGCTTAATCTCTCTAGGGACGCCAATGTTCATGTTGCGGAAAAGCTGCGCTGAAGCGGTTTCAAGGTACGCCGGGATCTGTTTGCGCCCCGCGCGTCCCGAACCTAATCTGACCGTACCCCGCGTCAGCAGAAAAGGGAAAGGTGAAAAGCAGCCCCGGGCCTGCCGGGTTTTCTCCCGTCCTCCGAAATCAAGCCGATCTTCCCAGCCATGAACTCACCCGCGGCCTTGCAGAGCCTCGATCTCGCGCACCACCTGCATCCGTTCACCGACCAGGCTGCCATGGCGGCGGAAGGCGGCAGCCAGATCATTGTGTCGGGCGCGGGTTGCCACGTGACCGATCAGAACGGCCGGCAGCTCCTGGATGGGCTGGCCGGCCTCTGGTGCGTTAACGTCGGCTATGGCCGGCAGGAGATCGTCGACGCCGTCGCCACGCAAATGGCGCGGCTGCCGTACTACTGTTCGTTTTTTAACTCGACGACCGCGCCCGCCATTCAATTGGCGGCGCGCTTGGCCGAGCTGGCGCCCGCGCACCTCAAGCACGTGATGTTTTCAAACTCCGGCAGCGAGGCGAATGAGACCGCGCTGAAGATGATCCGCGCTTACCAGAAGCTGCGGGGCAAGCCGGGCAAAGTAAAGGTGCTCTCGCGCACGTTCGGCTACCACGGGGTGACGCTCGCCACCACCAGCCTCACCGGGCTGCCCAATTGCTGCACGCCTTTCGAC
>CAXUFU010000423.1:0-3030 GCA_964250275.1 uncultured Chthoniobacterales bacterium
GGTCGGAGACCCATCCCTACCGATTTTTTGGACGGCTTCGCGGCCCGAGTCAGCGATCGAAGTCGGGAGTGTCGGAAGCTCCTCCGGGCGTGCTTGCGGGAGGTGGACTGGCGCCGCGACCGATGATCGGGATGGTGGGAAAACCCCCTGCGCCGACGCCGACGGAGCGATTGGTGGAGGATGATTGCGGGCCGAAATCGGTGGTCGCGCGCAGCGCGCAGCCGGTACCCAACACGGCGAAGACGCAGGCGACCGCAGCCAGGACAAACTTCCGTTGCGCTCGGATCGACGGCACGGGGTACATTTCGCCAGGCTTCGAGGGAGCGCAATCCGCTCGCCAACCTGGGCGCCGCGTGCGCATCGCAGTTGCAGCGGGGCCGGAAAGTCAGGCGGAATGGCACTTTTAAAAACCACGCACACCTAAAAGGTGACGACGATCTTGCCAACCTGCGCGTTGCTTTCCAGGTATCGATAAGCCGCTACGGTCTGGTCGAAGGCAAAAGTTTTGGCGACCTGCGGTTGGAAGGTACCATCGGCGAGGTGCTCGTAGATATATTGCTTCATGGCGGTCAGGTGCGCGGCCTCTTTGATCTCGATGACGCTGTAGCCGTACATGCCGATGCGGCGGGTGAAGGTGGACATAGGAAAGGGCGTGGGCTGACCCGAGAGCACGCCGTAGAGATAGATAAAGCCGCCATCGGCAGTGGCCTGGCCGAGAGTGTTGATGTAGTCGCCGCCGACGGGATCGAAGACGAGGCGTGCGAGTTTGCCGCCGGTGATGGCGCGGACGCGGGCGGGCAGGTCTTCTTCCCCGGTCACAATGACGTGGTCTGCCCCGAGGCGCAGGAGTTCGTCGCGCTTGCTGGCCGTGCGGGTGGCGGCAATGGAGATCGCCCCTTGCGCCCGGACGATCTGGATGGCCGCGAGGCCTACCGAGCTGGACGCCGCGTTGAGCAGAACAAAGTCGCCGACGGCTGCCTTGCCAAAGTGCACGAGTGCACCGAAGGCGGTGGTGTACTGGGTCCAGACGGCAGCGCCTTCGATGTCGGAGAGGCGGTCCGGGAAGGCCGCGAGCGCGTTCGCGGGCACGATGGCCTGCTCGGCGAGCACCGGGAACTTGTTCCTGGAGAAACCGGGAACGGTCGAGATGACGCCGAAACGCGTGCCGACCAACGCGATGTCGCCGCCGGGGCCAACGGCTGTGACGGTGCCGACCACCTCGACCCCAAGGCCGGCGGGCAGTTGCGGCTGTTCCCGGTGCTGCCCGCGATAGTACATGCTGTCGGCGCGGTTCAGGCCGACCGCGGCCACAGCAAGGAGCACCTCGCCTGCGGTAGGCCGGCGCGGAGCGACTTCTTCGAATGTGAGGACTTCGGGTCCACCGAGGGTATGGAAACGGATGGCTTTTGGCATAGAAATTTTGTGTGGTCGTCGGGCTTTTTTCGTGAACCGCACCAACATGTGCGAAGATGAGAGCGAGCGTAAGACGGCAGTTTTTCCTGCCTCAGGCACATGAAAGTAACCATCCGACTCCCCGCTGCGGCGCCTGACCCGGCTTGTCCGGTGCGCGGCATCCTCGATCAGGTAGGTAACAAGTGGACGGCGCTGGTCATCTCGCATCTCGCCGCCGCTGGCTCGCTGCGTTTCAGCGAGATCCAGCGGCGGGTGGGCCGCGTGAGCCAGCGGATGCTCACCGAGACCGTGCGCAGCTTGGAACGGGACGGCGTGCTCCTGCGTACCGTTTATCCAACGATTCCGCCCAAGGTAGAATATTCATTGACCAGCCTCGGCTCCTCGCTCGTGGAGCCGGTGCAAGCCCTGGTCGGCTGGGCGCTCGATCACCGCGCGCAAATCCAACAGGCGAGAACCCTTTTTGACCAGCTGCGTTCCGCACCCGTGTCAGCGGGTTAGCTTTGGAACAGAAATGGTCCATCGCGCAGAACTCGGAATCCGGAGATGCTTCTGAGAGTGTGTCCCGGCTGTACCGGTCGCTCCGCGCCGGAGGTCAACGCTCCGCAAGAGGGATGCAAAGGTTCGCGCCACAAACGGTTTAACGTCCGCAACTTCTGGCGAACACCAGGATGGCCGAACATCGCGGGCTCCACATCGGCGCCGGCGGTTTGGGCGCTATAGCAGTTCGGAGCAAAACAGCTTGGGCGACCAGCGGCGCGTGCGGTCCGCCGGAGACGACCTCCCGTTTTGGAACACGACGGCGTTCGGCGACCGCAAAGCTGGACGATTGTATTCCAGAGGATGTCCTGCAACATTGCGGCCCGCTCATGAAGTTCAGGTTGTGGTCCAATCCGTATTTTAACATCTTCCTCTGCGCGCTTTTCGCTACCACTGCGGAGGTGTTTCTTAAAGTGGGGGCGCGCGAAACGGCGCACTTGCCTTCGATGATCCCGTGGCTGGGGATTTCAGGGCTGACCTCAAAATGGATCTGGTTTAGCATCGTTTGCACTTTGCTGAGCCTGGGCGCCTGGATGCAGGCCATCAGCATCCTGCCGCTGAGTGTGGCCTTCACGCTGTCCAATGTCGTCCACGTGCTGATTCCGCTGAGCTGCTGGGCGTTTCTGGGCGAGGCGATCAACCCCACGCGCTGGGTGGGGATCGCGTTGGTCGTAACTGGGCTGCTCCTGATCGCCAAGCCGTTTGCGAAGCTCGACGCCCAGCTATGAAGGTGCTGACCCTGCTCCTGATCGCCACCTCGCTGCTCTGCTTCGTGGCCGGCCAGTTGCTCTTGAAGGCTTCGCTCGACGACGATAGTACGCCGGGAGTGCGCGGCTGGTCGGCGCGGCGCACCGGCCTTTTCGTGGCCGGGATCTTCGGCATGACGGTGTCGTTTTTCTTGAATCTCGGGTTGCTGCAGCGGCTGGACCTGAGTTTTTTGTTTCCGTTTCAGGGACTGAGCGTGATCATCGTGACGCTGGGAGCCTGCGCTTTTCTCAAGGAGCGGCTGACCTGGCCGCTGCTGGCGGGCGCGTTGCTGGTGACGGCAGGAGTGGTCTGTGTCTCGGCGAGTTAAAAGGC
>CAXUFU010000424.1:0-2745 GCA_964250275.1 uncultured Chthoniobacterales bacterium
CGCCGGCACCGCAGCGGCGGGTTGGCGGACCGGAGCCGGGGCGGCTGCGGGGGTAGCCCGTGTGCTCGGGGCAGCTACCGTGACGGCGGCGGCGGGTTCGCTCGCGGCGGCTGCAAACTCCTCGTCGCCGGTGGGCTCGTCCTCGTAGACGAACTCCAGGTCTGCAATGTGGAACTGGTCGCCCGCGGCGAGAATGTTATCGGTGATCCAGCCGCCGTTGAGCATCGTGCCGTTGGCGCTGCCGAGGTCGCGCAAATGCCAGCCGTGATCCGCGGCGTACACACTGGCATGGCGCCGCGAAGCGGGAGAATCGGTCTCGAGCACCACCGTGCATCCCGGGTCGCGCCCGATCGTGATCTCATCGCCCTCTCCCAGCGGGATGACCTGTTCCTGATGCGGACCGGAAAGAATGCGGAGGTGAGCCATAAAGCAAGCTTAGAGCATGGGTAACATAACAGAACCGAGATCCTTGACGCTGTCGATAATGCGCAGATTAGAAAATTGCGGCACGAATTTATCCGTCAGGAAATCGATGCCGTTGAGCGGCTGCTCCTCGCGATAAAGCTCGCGCTGGGACGTGACCTGCCAGTCGTCCGTCGCCTGGGCAAGCTCCATGATTTCCAAACGCCGCAAGTTCTTGCCCAGGACCGTGGCGTCCTGGCGCAGAATGTGGCGGTCGCTGGTGCGCTCGACAAAGGCGTAACAATTCGCGCCGTCGAAGCCCAGCCGGTGAATCTTGACGTGATTGAAGAACGCGTCCGCAGCGTCGATGCGCTTTTCGAGGTTCGCCAGGGAGGCTGGCGGCAGGTCGGCGCGCGTCGGTTCGCCCAGGGCCAACCCTTCGTAGACCAACCGATCCTTGGTCACCAGCACCAGATCATATTTGCCCAGGGGCACGTGGGGAAAGTTAAACGCGTGACCGTCCGCGGAGGTCTCGCCACGGTAGACGCGGACGTGGTCGTGGTTGACGGCGAGCGCGTGCGTGACGGTCGCCTCGCTGTCGCCCTTGATTGCGCCCGCGTCCTGCGGATCGGGCACCGTGTAAATGCGCTGCACGGTATCGGCGGCAAACGCGCATGGCAGCAGCAGCAGCGCGGCGGCGCACCAGAGCAAGGGAGAGGTTTTCATGGTTTATCCGCCCACTCCTGGCTGGGCTTGGCAAGGTCACTCTTGGGATAGTTCTTGGCGATGTCCCGCCAGATTTTACGCGCTTCTTCTTTGTTGCCCAGCTCGTATAAACAGCGGGCGCGATAATAATCCACTTCCACCGCATACGAGCTATCGGGATGGGTGGAAGGGAACGCGTCGAGCTCGGTCAAGGCCTCGCGCCAACGCCCGTACAGCGCCAGGACACGGGCGCGCAGGACGAGGAAATTGGTCGTCAGCTTGGCCATCGGATGCGCCACTTCCCAGGCGTTGAGCTTATCGGCGGCCTCGGCTCGGGAGCCGTTTTCCAACAGGTCCTCGATCGTCATCGAGTTCGCCTGGTCTTCGGCCGGCAACTGGCGGCCATCGGACTTATCCGGCGGCTGCGCGGCCAGGTAGCGCGCGATGGCGTGTTCGGCGTCCCCGTTGAGCCGGTACAGGTCGCCAACCCGAATATCGCCGAGCTTGCCGGTGTCCGGCCCGAGCGCAAAGGCGAGTTGTTGCACACGAGGCATCACGCTCATGTTGTGCACCGAGAAGACGAGCACCTCCAGCTCGAGCAAGGAGAGTTGCTTGTCGTAGACCTGGCGCGCCGGGGTGTTGGCGGCGATGTCCGCCAAGGCAGCCTGCGGGTTGGTCTGGGCGATGGCCCGGATGTGGGCGCTGTACGCGGGCAGCCAAAGCGGATCCGTCAGGCTGGGCTTGAGCGCGAGCCACGGCGTGGCAAAAGGAGCGATCTGGGTGTCCGTCCCGGTCTCGAGCAGCAACGGCAACGCTCCCGCGAGCATGGCGGCGTCGAGCTTGGCCGGGTCCAGGCGCAGCAGCATCTGGACGTAACGCTGGTGCGCCGTGCGCGCTTCCTGTCCCTCCTCCTTGTCGTCGGCGGCTTCCGGCGGCGGCTGGCCAAAAAAGCCGATCCGCCGGACGACCTGCATGCCGGCCGCGCCGCGCCGCGCTGTCACCGTCACGTGCTGCGCGCCGGGCACGCCGGACATGATCCGGGTCACCTCCGGCCCGGTCAAGACCGCGCCGTCATCGAAGTGCCACTCGATGGTTGCCCCTTGCAGATCGGCCGGCGCCAGCGTGCAGCGCACTTCGTAAATGAAAGCACCCCCCAAACCTACATAGGACACCTGCCGGATCTCCGGCGCCGGCACCGGCGTACCCTGCTGGGCCTCGTAGTGTTCGGCCGCGGCCGAGCCCGCGTGCAGGAAGGCGCTCACCGGCACGACTTCCAGGTGGCCGCCGGGTTTGCGCCAGCCCATGGTCATGTCAGGCGGTTCTTCGGTGCCGTCCTTGTTCACTTTTGGGCTGCCCTTGGCCTGATAATAATCCACCTTGATAGGGTCGGGTGAAGCCGCCAGCCGGCGGAAGTGCAAGCCCTTGTCCAGCGAGTTGCCCGCGGGCCGCCCAGTCCACTCCGTGAAGGGCTGGTTGTTGATCAGGATGAACGAAGCGTCCGTCGAGTTCGTAAACACCTCCATGTCACTGCTCAGCGGCGCCAGATAAGCGGTGTAGTGCGAGAGGAAAAAGTCCGGCTCGCCGAAGGGATTGACGCCGCTAAAGATCTGGTCGACGAACTCCGCCCCCTGCGTCTGG
>CAXUFU010000424.1:2761-3026 GCA_964250275.1 uncultured Chthoniobacterales bacterium
TGTACGTCTCGCTCCGCGTGCCCGGGGCAGGCCGCGTCTCGAGCAGCACGCTGATCTTGGGAGACCAGGCCAGCCCGGCCTTGCCGCCAATGTAGAGCTCGTAAGTTTGCTCCGGTTGCAAGTCGCGAGCGAGCAGCACGGTGTCCCGCCCTGCGCCCTGCCAGACCACGGCTATGGGGACCGTTTTTCCGGCGGCGTCCGTCAGGCTGTACCCGCCGGCATCCGGTTTGACCAGCCCGAAATCCGGTACCTCGATCTCCACGCC
>CAXUFU010000425.1:0-3019 GCA_964250275.1 uncultured Chthoniobacterales bacterium
GGCTCGGAGAGCCCGCCCCTACCTTGTTTTGGACACCGCTGCGCGGCAGCTAATGCGCCTGTAAAAACCGGTGCACGTCCTCGGCCAGCTTCGGGCCGATGCCTTCGACCTCGGCCATCTGTTCCGCCGTCGCGCGGCGCAGACGCTCCAGAGACCCAAACGCCCGTAGCAACAACTGCTTGCGATTCTCACTCACCCCCGGGCAATCATCCAAAATGCTCTCGCCGATGCGGCGCTTCATCAGCAGCTGATGATAGCTGTTAGCGAACCGGTGCGCCTCATCCCGGATGCGTTGCAACAACCGCAGCGCCCCGGAATCCTCCGGCAGCCGCAACGGCAACGGCCTTCCCGGCCGGTAAATCTCCTCGAACTCTTTCGCCAGCCCGATGATCGCTAGCTCGTGCAGCCCTAGCCGCTGCAACTCCGCGCAGGCGGAACCGAGCTGCCCCTTGCCGCCATCGACGATCACCAGATCCGGCAACCGCACCGGCGCCGCCCGGCTCGCCACCACAACGGGAACGCCGGCCGGGAGCGCGCCGTCCACGGTCCCCAGCTCCGGCAAGCCGCCCGTCACCAGTTCCTCGGCTTCCAGTTCGCGCTCCAGTTCATGGTCGAGTTCGGCATCGGTTTCGTCCGCCACATAACCCGGGCCTTCGATCAAGACGTCGCCGTCGACATTATTCGCCTCGCCGGCGAGGCCAGCCACCGGCGCGGGATCCTCCGGCAAAACTTCCGGCGCCGTCTCGGCCGCCGGCTCCGTCGCGCGCGCCAGCCGCTCCATGGCTTCTTGCGGGTTTTCCTGCGAGTACTCGGCGGCATCCGCGTATTCGGCCCGGCCATCGAGCAACACCCGCGCATAACGCCGGCGCACGACCTCCGCCATGCTGGCAAAATCGTTCTGACCGCGCACCGTCCGGATGCGGTAGCGACGGTAATTGGACTTGTCCGGCACCCCGTTCTTGAAGCTCACCATGCTGGCCACGATGTGCGTGGTCGAAATGTTCGAGATGTCGAAACACTCCATGACCATCGGTAAATGCGGCAGTTGCAAGGCATCGCCGAGCGCGCGCAGATCCGCCACCGGATCGATGCTCGAAGGCAGCGAGTGGCGCGTAAAACGGCGCGTCGGCGCGGTGGTGCGGCGCAGGTCGTTGATCATGTCCCGCAACTCGGCCGCTTTTTCAAAGTCCATCTTGGCCGCCGCCGCCTGCATCTGTTCTTCCAGCGTGCCGATCATTTCCCGCGAACGTCCTTCCAGGAACTCGGCCGCGGCCATCACCCGCGAGCGGTAATCTTCGCGGTTGATCCGCCCGATGCACGGGGCGGGACAGTTCTTGATCACGGGCGCCAGGCAATGTTTGAAGTCCAGCTCCCCCGGCTGGGCTGGCCGGCACGAGCGCAACCCGAACTTGTCCCGCATCACGTTCAACGTCGCGCGCAACGCCCCCGAGTGCGCGAACGGCCCGTAATAGCGCGCCCCATCCTCGCGCCGCAGCCGGGTCAACTGGAAGCGCGGGATGGGATCTTCAAAGTTGACCTTGACCAGCAGGAAGCGCTTGTCGTCGCGGAACGAGATGTTGTACCGCGGCCGGTATTCCTTGATCAGCTTGCCCTCGAGCAGCAACGCCTCCGGCTCGCTCTTGACCGTGTGCACCTCGAAGTCCCAGACGCTCTCGATCATGGCGCGCGTCTTCAGATCGGCGCTCATCTTGCGCGAGGGCATGAAATAGCTGCCCACCCGTTTGCGTAGATCTCGCGCCTTGCCCACGTAAATGACGCGGTTGAGCCGGTCGCGCATCAGGTAGACGCCCGGCTTGTGGGGAACGTCGCGGAGCTTGGCGTTAAAATCGGCTTTCGCCCGCGGGAGAGTGGCATCCATGATCGGACAGACAGACGGAGATATTCTACACCAGCAGCCGGGCCGGAGAAAGTGTGCTCCATCGGCTGCGATTAGGGGTTTCCTTTGCTGAGATACGGCTTAAAGGGAAACGCGATGCTCCGCATGACATTCCTCTCCAATCAGCTAGGCGCCTTTTTCCTCCTCCTGATTTGCGGTCCGTGGGCCGCGGCGGCGACGGCGCTGGCCGACCCCAATCCGGCCGGGGCGCTCTCCGCGCACGAGATTGTGCAGAAGGCCGTCGCCCGGGACGATGTCCGGCGCGAGCATCGGGTTGCCTTGGAAGCCGATCAGACGATCCTCACCGAAAGGCTCGACCCGGCCGGCAAAGTCCTCAGCAGCAAGTCCGTGCACATGATTCATCATCCCACCCGGGAGATCTCGTACTCGACGAACACCGGGACGGACAACGCGAGCTCGTCCGGCCATCCAGATGGGGATACCGTCAAAGCCGCGCACATCATGGCGGTGATGGACCTGGGCAAGCTCGCGCCGAAGTTCACGGAAACGGTTACGGGGTCCGCGACGATCCTGGGCCGGGACTGCTACGTCGTGAGCTATTATCCCAAGCCGGGACAGTCCGCCGATAGCCGCGAGGAAAAAGTCGTCAACAACGTCGCCGGTCGTTTTTGGATCGCGAAGGACAACTTCGACATCCTGCAAAGCGAGGGCTCGCTCGTCGGCCCGGTGACGGTGGCGTTCATCGCCTCGGTGACGCGGATGGATTTCAAGTTCCATTCGCAGCTCCTGCCCAACGGCGAGGTCGGTCCCGCCGATTTCAGCGTGGACATGGCCATCCACGCGCCGTTCTACGACTTCCGCCAGTATCAGCTCAACACGCTGCGCAACTGGCGCCTGAAGGGCTAGCTCCGCTGCCGCGAAGCGGCTCGCAAAAAAAGGTAGGGATGGGTCTCCGACCCGGTCCCTTGCTGTCTGTGGAAGCATCCCCCGTGCATGGCGCGTCCCGGCGCCGGCCAGCTGTCAGCGATGTCTCCGATCCATACACTCCGACCCGGTCCCTTGCTGTCAGTGGAAGCATCCCGGTACATGGCGCGTCCGAGCGCCAGGCACGATGACCAGACAGTCAGGGACCGGGTCGGAGACCCATCCCTACCTTTTTTT
>CAXUFU010000426.1:0-3016 GCA_964250275.1 uncultured Chthoniobacterales bacterium
ACGCGCTGGCGTCGCTGGCGGAAATCGCGCGCCAGTATAATTACTGCCGGCCGGATCTGCACGCGCCTGGCGCCATCCTCATCCGCGACGGACGGCATCCCGTGCTCGATCAGCGCGCCGGGGCAGATAAATTCGTGCCCAACGACGTGACCCTGGACCGGGCCGAGAACCGGCTCATCGTTCTGACCGGCCCAAACATGGCCGGGAAATCGACCTATCTGCGCCAGACCGCGTTGCTGGTCCTGTTGGCGCAGATTGGCAGCTACGTGCCCGCGGCGTTCGCGGACATCGGGCTGGTCGACCGCATCTTCACCCGCGTCGGCGCCAATGACGATCTCTCCCGCGGCCAATCCACCTTCCTGGTGGAAATGAACGAGACCGCCAACATCGTCCATCACGCCACGGCCGATAGCCTCGTCATTCTGGACGAGATCGGCCGAGGCACCTCGACCTATGATGGGCTATCGATCGCCTGGAGCGTGGCCGAGCATTTGCACGACCGCATTGGCGCACTGACCCTTTTTGCCACGCACTACCATGAGCTGACGGAGCTCTCGAAGACGCACGCCGCCGCTAAGAACTTCACCGTGGCCGTGCGCGAGTGGAACGACGAGATCGTTTTCCTGCATCGCATCGTCGCGGGGGCGGCGGACCGCAGTTACGGCATTCAAGTGGCGCGCCTCGCCGGACTTCCGGCGGAGATCATCGGGCGCGCAAAGGAAATCCTGAGCCGCCTGGAAGCCGGCGGCACGCCGGCCGAGGTCTTCCAGCGCCCCACTCCGCCGCCCGTCCGCCCGCACAAGCCCCGCACCCGGGAAGAGGCGACTGCCACGTTCGACTGGTTTGGGTTGGAGACGGACTCGCTCTAAGCTGAGGCAGGTTAGTGTTGTCGCGGCTAAACGATAGCTTTAGCCTGTGGGCGTGAGCGAAATTATTTTCGAGATCATTGAGGACGAGATAGACGGCGGCTTTACCGCGAGCGCACTTGGCTATTCGATTGTCACCGAAGCGGACACCTGGGAGGAGCTTCGCACGCAGGTGCGGGACGCAGTTTTGTGCCACTTCGATCCGGGGCAAGCACCCGCTGTCATCAGGCTGCATCGTGTGTTGGACGAATTGATTGCTGTGGCATGAAGCTACCGCGGGACCTTTCCGCTCACGATCTTGAAAGAGCGCTGCGCCGATCCTTCCAATACGAGTTCGTGAGGCAGACGGGCTCTCACCGACGTTTGGTCACGAAGACTGGCGGCGAACATCATCTTACCATTCCGCGTCACGACGCACTCCGCCCAGGGACTTTGCGCGCGATCCTCGGGCAACTTATGGAGCATCATCAAATGAACCTCGACGAATTGCTACGTCACTTGGGTTTTGCGTGATGACTCCAGCACGAATCGCCAACCGCAATCTCGCGCATTGCCTTGCTGGCCGAGATTGACTCAGGAGACTAGAGCAGAGTAAGGAAAACTGTAGCCACTTGCCCTTTGCGGAAGCGGCCTTCGAATTGTAGGGGGGGGGACGCGGCTTTCTATTGGTGGGGGGGGCGCCCGGCCTGCCTGGGAGGGCGCTGCCCCCGCCCGGCCAACCCCCCGCCCTACAACTCGGAGACCGCCTCAGCCAAGGGCACGTGGCTACAGACTTTCTCACTCTGCTCTAAATGGCGTGCTCAAAACCAACCGCCTTGCTCGTACAAACCATCTATGGCATTGGGCTGGCTAACATAAACCCTCCTTACGGTCGCGTCAGCAACTCGCGCAGTACAAAGGGTAGGATGCCGCCGTGCCTGTAATAATCCACCTCGATCGCCGTATCGATGCGCGAGCGGAGTTGCACGTTGTCCCTCGAACCATCCGCCCGATGGATGATGAGCGTCACCATCTGCCCGGGATAACAATTCTCGGCTAACCCTTGCAGGTCAAAAGTCTCGGAGCCGTTCAAACCCAGCGTCAGCGCCGTCACGCCTTCCAGAAACTGGAGCGGCAACACGCCCATGCCGACCAGGTTCGAACGATGGATGCGCTCGAAACTCGCCGCAATGACCGCTCGCACGCCCAGCAGACTGGTGCCCTTCGCCGCCCAATCGCGGCTCGAGCCGGTCCCGTATTCGTGGCCTGCAAAAATCACGAGCGGCACCTGGCCTTCCGCGTAGCGCTCCGCCGCATCGAAAATACTCATCTGCTCGCTCGCGAGCTTGGGCGCCTCAACCGCGCCCTTGGTCTCCGCTGACGGCATGATGAAATCAGCGATCTTGTCGAGCAGGTTCGGCTTTTGCACCTCTCCTGAGTAATACTTCGTCACCCCACCCTCCACGCCCGGGACCATCAGGTTCTTGATCCGCACATTGGCGAAAGTCCCGCGCGTCATTACCCGATCGTTGCCGCGCCGGCTGCCGTAGCTGTTGAAATCCTTCGGCGCCACGCCGCGGCTGATCAGGTACTTGCCCGCGGGCGAGGTCGCCTTGATCGCTCCGGCCGGCGAGATGTGATCGGTCGTGACCGAGTCGCCGAAAATGCCCAGCGGCCGCGCGCCTACGATCTCCGAGACAGGTCCGGGTCGCATGGAAAAATCCAGGAAAAACGGCGGCTCCTGGATGTAGTCGCTGCTTTCGTCCCAGGCGTACACGTCCCCGGGCGTGGACGGAATCTCGTTCCACTTCGGGTTCTGTTCGGCAAAGTCGGCATACAGCCGGCGAAAAACCTCCGGCTTGAGTGCGGCAGCCATGGCCTGGCGCACCTCCTGCAAGCTTGGCCAGATGTCGCGCAGATAAACTTCCCGCCCGTCGCTGCCCGTACCCAGCGCATCCTGCGATAGATCGACGTCCACCCGGCCGGCCAGCGCAAATGCCACCACCAGCGGCGGCGACATCAAAAAGTTCGCCTTGATGTTCTGGTGCACGCGCGCTTCGAAGTTGCGGTTGCCGCTCAGGACGGACGCTGCCACCAAATCGTACTTGCTGATGGCGTCTTCAATCCTCGGATGCAACGGCCCGGAATTGCCGATGCACGTCGTGCACCCG
>CAXUFU010000427.1:0-3014 GCA_964250275.1 uncultured Chthoniobacterales bacterium
ATCTGGAACCCAAGCTCGTCCAGGTACGGCTGCAAACCGGCTTGCGCCAGATAATCCGTCACGACGCGCGAGCCCGGCGCCAGCGAGGTCTTGATCACGGGATCGACGCGCAACCCGCGTTCGACCGCCTTTTTCGCCAGCAAGCCGGCACCCAGCATCACGCTCGGGTTGCTCGTGTTCGTGCAACTCGTAATCGACGCGATCAACACGCTGCCGTGGCCAATGCCGCTATCCGCGTTGTGAAAAGTCTCCGCCACCGCTTCGACGGCGATGGCCTTGACCTCGGCCGACACCTCGGTGGGCATGGCCGTCGGCCGATTGGTGATCATCTCGCTTTGGGAGCGTGTCTCGCCGAGCACGACGGGCACCTCCCGCGCGTCCGTGGCGGCTTTGAGATCGTTCGCCGCCACTCGGTCGACGTCGATCCGGTCATCGAGATGGACAGGATGCCGGGTCCGGAACGTCGTGGGATCCTTGCCGTAGCCGCCCTCCGACGGGTCGGCGGCGAGCAACGATCGGAACGTCTCACCGAGCTCCGGCAGATCGATGCGATCCTGCGGCCGTTTCGGGCCGGCTACCGACGGCTGCACGACCGAAAGGTCCAAGGCCAGGTTCACGCTGTAATCGATCTCGCCCGGCAGCGGCATGCCGAACATCTTTTGCGCCCGGAAATAGGCCTCGAAAGCGCTGCACTGCTCTTCCGTGCGGCCCGTCGCACGCAGGTAGTTGACGCTCTCCGCGTCAACTGGGAAATAACCCATCGTCGCCCCGTACTCGGGCGCCATGTTGGCGATGGTGGCGCGGTCCGGGAGGGGCAGCGAGGCCGCGCCTTCGCCGTAAAACTCCACGAACTTGCCGACCACTTTGCGCGCGCGCAGCATTTGCGTCACATGCAGCGCGAGGTCGGTGGCCGTCACGCCTTCGCGCAGCGCGCCGCTCAAGTGCACGCCCACCACTTCCGGCGTGAGAAAATAAACCGGTTGGCCAAGCATGCCGGCTTCGGCCTCGATGCCGCCGACTCCCCACCCCACGATGCCCAAGCCGTTGATCATCGTCGTGTGCGAATCCGTGCCGACGAGCGAATCCGGATAGAACAGCGTGCCGCCATCAGGCAGCGTCGTGCTAAAAATCCCGCGCGCCAGGTACTCGAGATTAACCTGGTGCACGATGCCGATGCCAGGAGGCACGACGCCGAAAGTCTTGAACGCCTGCTGGCCCCACTTCAAAAATTCGTAGCGCTCCCGGTTGCGGGCAAACTCCATCTCCATGTTCAACTGCAGCGCCTGCGCGGACCCCGCAAAGTCCACCTGGACCGAATGGTCGACGACCAGGTCCACCTCCACCAGCGGCTCGATAATTTTGGGGTCGCCCTGGAGCCGGCTGACCGCGGCGCGCATGGCGGCCAGATCGACCAGGAGCGGCACCCCGGTAAAATCCTGCAGAACGATGCGCGCGACGATGAACGGGATTTCCTCGTTGATCGGTCGGGCGGCGTTCCAGTTCGCCAGGTTGCGCACGTCCTGCTCGGTCACCTTCTTGCCGTCGCAATTACGCAAGACGGACTCGAGCACGATTCGAATGCTGTGTGGTAGCCGGGAAATGGGCCCGAGCCCGGCCGCTTCCAAGGCTGGCAGACTGTAGAAAGAAGCGGTGCGGCCGTGGCCGGCATCCAGTGTTTGAAGGCTATCGAACGTACTGCGCATAAGAGGACGAGTGGCCAAGCGTACCGAAAATTACGCGGGCCTGCAACCGCTCTGCGCAGGCCGTGGCGAGGGCATCCAGGCACCTGTCAGCACGGTGGTCCTGCTTACACCGTTTTCCGCCCAGCTACGCTCAACAAGGAACAGGTCGAGCAGAGCGAAGGTAGTAAAAACGGTAGGGATGGGTCGACGACCCGGTCCCTGACTGTCTGGCGACCGCGCCTGGAAACGCGTCGCGCCGAGCGAACGGCGCGGTTACCGGACAGCAAGGGACCGGGTCGGAGACCCATCCCTACCCTTTTTTTAGAGGCCGCTGCGCGGCGGTTACAACGACTGCAACTTGGCCACGATCGCCTCGAAATCCGGCAGCACGCGGGCGTCGTCGTTGCTCTCGGCGTACTGGATGAGACCCTCTTTATCCACCAGGAAAGCGGAACGCTTGGCGACCCCACCCATGCCTAGCCCAAGCTGCGGCAGGAACGAGTCGTAAGCGATGTCGTAGCTCTCTGCGACCTTGTGCTCGTAGTCGCTCAAGAGCGGAAAAGAGATGTTCTCCTTCTGCGCCCACGCCTCTTGGGCAAACGGATTGTCACCGCTGATGCCGAGTACGGCCGCGTTGAGCGTCGAGTAACGGTTGATGGACTGGCTGACGCTGCAAAGTTCTTCGCTGCAGGTGCCGGTAAACGCCATCGGCACAAAGAGCAGCAGCACCGGTTGCTTGCTCCGGTAGTCGCTGAGCTTGATCTGCTTGGGCCCTTCGGCTGTTTTCGTGGGAAGGGAAAAATCAGGTGCGGGAGTGCCGGTGGGAAGAGCCATGGCTAGACCTTTTCTCCGGCCCTGACATCCTGTCAACCGGGGAACCCGGACCCTATAAGGCAGAGGCCGTGACTTAGTCCCACGCACGATCCAAATTATTTGGACGGGCACGCTCCGTCGTGCCCCTGACTGTCTGCTGGTAGCGACGCGCCCCCCGAATAAAAGACGGCAAGAGCACGACGGAGCATGCCCCTCCATGGTCGGACCGAGGCCTGGCGAAGATCGCCGGTGCGCCGCTACCGGCGCGCGCTTACAGTTGGCCCCGTGGAAGCCCTCTGGTGGACCCTGACTTTTGTGCTGATGGGATTGGGCCTGCTCGGCGCGATCATCCCGGTGCTGCCGGATAGCCTGCTCATCTTGGCCGGCGCTTTCCTGCAACACTTTACCATTCACTCGCCGCACACGGTGGGCTGGTGGACGCTCGGTCTGCTGACGGCGCTGTCGGTCCTCGCCCACATCGTCGACTTCAGCGCCGGAGCCGTGGGAGCGAAGAAATTT
>CAXUFU010000428.1:0-3012 GCA_964250275.1 uncultured Chthoniobacterales bacterium
TGGTTGGGTTGGCTACCCAAAACCTGGGGCGCAGCTTGCACCGCAACGCCATCATTATCGCCGCGCTGATGGCCGCTATCGCGATGACCATCGGCATTTCCGTCATGATCTTCGCCTTCCGGCAGACGGTGGAAATCTGGATCAACCGCGCCATCGTGGCGGATATCTTCATGACTCCGTCGGCCAACGAAACGCTCGGCAACGGCGCGCTCTTCCCGCCCGCCGTCCTGGCTGCCATCCGGCAGGAACCCGGCATCCGCGCGGTCGATACCGTGCGCGAAATGGATATTAATTTCCGCTCTGACCGGGTGGCGATGGCCATCGTCGAAGGCGAAGACCGCAATCGCCTCGCTTTTGTCGGCGGCGACGCGCGGGAAAAACTGGCGGCCTTCCATCAACCCAATCATGTCCTCGTCAGCGAGCCTTTTGCCCACCGCTACCGGGTCGGGACGGGCGACAAGCTGCCGATTCCCACGCCTGATGGCATCGTCGTGTTCCAGATTGCCGGCGTTTACTATGACTATTCGCGCGACGCTGGCATAGTCGCCATCAGCCGGGCGAACTTCATCAGTCATTGGCATGATGATCGGGTCATGTCGGCCGCGATCTATTTACAAAACCCGGACCAATTGGAAGCGATCGCTGCCCGGCTGCGCGCCAAGTTCAATACGCATGGCGAATTTCTCATCTTCTCGAACCAGGCCATCCGCGAGCGTGTGTTTGAAATCTTTGCGCAAACGTTTCGGATCACAGGCGTCTTGCGCGGTATTGCCGTGGTGGTTGCAGTGATCGGAATCTTCCTGACCCTGACGACCCTGGTCACGGAACGCGCTCGCGAAATCGGAGTGATGCGCGCCATCGGGGCCTCACGTGCGCAAGTGCAAGGCGTCGTGTTGGTCGAGAGCGCGTTGATCGGGACGCTGGCCAGCATCCTGGGCGTGGCCGCCGGGCTAACGCTCTCGGTCGTGCTGACTTACGTCGTCAACAAAGCATTTTTCGGTTGGACCATCCAATTTTCCGTGCCGTGGGCGAGCGTGCTCATCACCCCCCTCTGGATCGTGGCGGCGGCCGTGTTCGCCGGGTGGTTGCCAGCCATCCGGGCCGGCCGCGTCCCGATCGCCGCCGCCGTTCGCGCGGAGTAACCCCCATCTTACGCATGAGCTACAGCAATCGCACCCTGCTAACGCTTCTAGCAGTCCTTTGGTTGCCCCTGGTGGTCTTTGCCGCGCCCGGCCCGGAGCCGGGTTGGGAGCTGGCGCTGCCAGGTTGGATCTACCAATTCCCGCGCGATCATGCGGTGCATCCCAGCTTCAAGACGGAGTGGTGGTATTTCACCGGCAATCTGGAGGATGACTCCGGCCACGCTTACGGCTACGAACTCACGTTCTTCCGTGAAGGCGTCCTGCCGCCCGCCGGCAGCGCGGCCATTTCCGCGCCCGGCGAACCTCGGTCCCGCTTTGTGCAAAGCGATTTCAAGTTTGCGCATTTTGCCATTTCGGACTTATCGCGCCACGGGTTCTACTTCACGCAAAAACTCAGCCGGGGAGCTTTCGGCGAGGCGGGGTTTGGCTCGGGCGCCGTGCCCGCGCCGGTGGCGGCGACTGGCGATCCCGACCCCCGCCTGGCTTGGCTCGAGCAATGGACGCTCACGCCCCAGGCGGACGGCGCCTGGCGCATCGTGGCCCGCGCCACTGACCCAGCGCCGATGTCGATCGACTTACGCGTCACCTCAGCCAAACCGCCCGTCATCGAGGGTACCGATGGCATTAGCCGGAAAGCGGCGGGCGTCGGCAACGCTTCGCATTATTATTCGTTCACGCGGCTGGCGACGACCGGTTCTCTCGCGGCGGGCCCCGGTGCGCAGCCGCGGCCTGTGCACGGCCAAAGCTGGTTTGACCACGAATGGGCCAGCAATCAACTCGCGCCTGACCAGGTCGGCTGGGATTGGTTTTGCTGCCAGTTTGACGACAACACGGAGCTCATGCTCTACGCCATGCGACGGCGCGACGGCACCGTCGATCCGGCTTCGAGTGGCACCTTGATCGATGCCAATGGCGTGCCTACTTACCTGCGGCGAGACGAGTTCAGTCTCCAGGCGTTGCAGACCTGGCACAGCAGCCTGACCGACGCCACTTACCCAATCGAGTGGCATGTTAGTATTCCGCAACGCCAGGTAGATTTTACCATCCAACCGCGCCTGAACAACCAGGAGCTCGCGTTGACCGGCCTCAGCTACTGGGAGGGAGCCACGCGGATCACCGGCACGCGCGGCGGCCGGCCGCTCACCGGCGAGGGCTACATGGAACTCACTGGCTACGCCGGAGCTTTGCAGGGCTTACAGGCGGACCCTCGGAAGTGAGGTCGCACCATCGACCATAGGTTGCGAAAACCGCTGCTCAGCGTAGCGTTTCCAGTCAAGTCATCGACACCACTCTCTTACTCTATGAAGCCAAATCTTCGCTCTCTCACCCTGCTTGCCGCCGTCGCGGCCTTTGCCTCCGCCGCGCGCGCGGAATTGCCCGCCGGCGCCAACGTGCTGCCTTACGAGATCCACAACACCGCCACCGGCAAAGAATATTGCCAGATGTGCGCTTACAGTGAGCGCCCGGGGACGGTGGCGGCCTACGGCAAACTCGCCGACCCGCAATTCTGGGCGGACCTGGAGAAGCTGCAAGCACTGCAAGCCTCGCACAAGAACATCGGCTTTTTCGGGCAGGTGCTGGACTCGACGGATTCGGCTGCCATTCAGGCCGAAGCCAAGAAGCACGGCATTACCTTCCCGGTGGTCTATGCCGTCGATCCCGCCTGGGAGCAGACTTACAAAGTGGAAGGAGTGAGCCGCACGGTCTATTACTCGAGCAACTTTAAAATCGATTGGTCCGGGATCGGCGTCGACGACAAGGCCGTGGCAGCCATCGAGTCGAAGATCAAAAGCGACCCCCGGAGTTAGTCCTGGAGGGCGCGCTTCCGATTGTAGGGCGGGCGCTTCGCCTGCCGGGACGCGCCATACCA
>CAXUFU010000429.1:0-2687 GCA_964250275.1 uncultured Chthoniobacterales bacterium
CCCCCCGCCCTACAATTCGGAGGCCGCCTCCGCCAAGGGCAAGTGGCTACAGTTTCCCTTGCGCTGCGCTAGCCCCTGGTGGCAGGCCCATCAACCTTACCGCCACGCTGCGCAAACCAGGGGCGCCAGCAGGGCTAAATCCGCCAGCACGCGCAGGGCATCCGGCGCGAGGACGGCGCGCTGATGATCCAGCCAGGCCAGCGCCAGCGCCCCCAGCGCAATCGGCAAAAACACCAGTGACCCGCCGGCGACAGCCAAAAACCCCGCCAGAGCAGCCAGGACCAGGCAGCCGATCCCCAGCCTTCCGCTCAACCAGGGAAAAGCGTTCAACAAAGAACCCGCTTCGTCCCGGTCCGCGCTGCTGGCTTCCCACTGCGTGATCAGCGCACAGTTCAGGAAACCGAGAGCCGCACACAGGGTCGCGCCCGTTGCCAGCCGCCAGGCCGGCCAGGGACTGCGCCAACCCACAAAAAAAGTCGTCCCGACCGCGAAGACGACGCCCACGATCGCTTCCTTCGGCACCCAACCGGCCCAACGCGCGGGCCCGTGCCGGTGGATGAGCCAGAAGTAGACTCCGGCCACCAGCAGCAGGCCCAGCCCGGCGCCGAACTGCCGCGGGGGCAGCTCCGCCGGCGTCAAAAACGCCAACCCCACTGCCACGCAGATCAGCAGCGGCAGCAGGACGCGCCGGTGGCGCGCGGAAAAGGCGTGGCGCGCGGTCCGGGGTGGTCCAGCAGCCGCCTGGCAGGTGTCGGCCAGGCGATCCGCCAGGTAGATCATCCAGACGCCCAGGCCGAGGACCACGTCCTGGAACCAGGGCAGCTTGACGGCCGCAACGTGCGCCCACCAGTGTTGCCAAACGATCGCCACCAGCGGCGCATCCAGGCTCAAGACGTGCGGCCACAACCACCAGGCCGCCCCGCGCCGCTGGAGCATCGGCCCGGCCGCCTCCCCTGGCGCATCCGCTGCCAGGGAGCCGAGGACGCGAGCGCTGCCCTGCTCTGGAACTGCCGTGTTCACGTTCAAGCCGCCGCAGAGGTAACACACGCCCGCCACCAGCGAAAGCCGCCACAGTATTCGACCGCCGATTGCGGGATAGCCGTTTCTGCGGCAGGCTGCGGTCAGAATTTCCTGCCGCCTCTGTCCCCATGAGTACACCCGTTCGCGTCCGCTTTGCTCCTTCGCCCACCGGCTTTCTGCATGTCGGTGGCGCTCGGACCGCCCTCTTTAACTGGCTCTACGCGCGCCACACCGGGGGCCAGCTCATCTTGCGGATCGAAGATACCGACCGCGCCCGCAACACGGTCGAAGCCGTCCAGGTCATCTACGATGGGCTGCGCTGGCTGGGACTTGATTGGGATGAAGGCCCTGGCAAGGGCGGCAACCGCGGTCCGTATTTCCAAAGCGAACGCAACGCGATTTACGAGCGCTACCTGGCCAGGCTCGAAAGCGCCGGCGCCGTCTACACCGATGCGCAGGGCGCCGTGCGTTTCCGGTTGCCGCGCCAGCTCGTCGTCATGGAGGATCTGGTCTGCGGACACATTGAAGTCGATCGCTCCAAACCCATCAACCCCTTGGGCGATCTCGAGCCGGACATGACCATCCGGCGCGCCGACGGTTCCTGGATTTTCCATTTCGTCAACGTGGTCGACGACATCGAGATGGCCATTACCCATGTGATCCGCGGCGAAGACCATCTGTCGAACACGCCCAAACACCTGGAACTCTACGCCGCCCTCGGCGCGACGCCGCCGCGGTTTGCGCACATCCCGCTGATCCTCAATCGCGACGGCAGCAAGATGAGCAAGCGCGATACGGGCGCGAGCGTGCAGGGCTACATCGAAGGCGGCTATGTCCCCGAGGCGGTCGCCAACTACCTTTGCCTGCTCGGTTGGTCGCCCAAGGACAACCGGGAGAAGCTGAGCCTGGAGGAAGTGGCGGCCATTTTCGAGCTGGAAAAAATCAACCGGCGCAACGCCGCCTTTGACCCGGACAAATGTTTCTGGCTCAACGGCCAATACATTGCGTCGATGCCTCTCGAGCGTTTTCGCGCGCTCAGTCTGCCGTTCCTGCGCGGGGCCGGGTTGCCGGTCGATGGGGTCTCCAACGAGTTTTTGGATCACGTCCTGGCGAGCGTCAAAGAAAAGGTCAAGCTGCTCCGGGACGTGCCGCCCTGGACCGCCTATTTTTTCACCGACGACTTTGCGTTCGACGAGGAAGCGGTGCAGAAAACGTTGCGCGTGCCCGGCGCGGCCGAGCGGCTGACGCAACTGGCCGCGCGGCTGGCCGCGGTGCCCGAGGAGCAGTGGGGGCCGGATGGCATTGAGGCCGCTTTTAAAGGCTTGGCCGCGGAGCACGGGGTGAAAACTGCCGCGTTCATCCATCCGGCGCGCGTGGGTGTCAGCGGCCGCTCGGTGGGCCCGAGCCTGTACCACATGCTGATGATCCTGGGGCAGGAAAAAGTGGTGGCCCGCCTGCGCCAAGCGGTGAACATCTGCCAGTCCGCGTAGCGGACCTACCCCAAGGTAGGAATGGCTCTCCGAGCCGGTCCCAAGTCGTCTGGGAGGCGTGTGAGTGAGGATGGCGCGGACCCGAAGTGCGCTAAGATTAGCGCGTTCCGGCTGTAGGGCGGGCGGGTAGCCATCCGGGCACGGCGGCCCCCGTGGCCGGCGGAGCGGGCGCCCGAC
>CAXUFU010000429.1:2697-3008 GCA_964250275.1 uncultured Chthoniobacterales bacterium
TGGGGGGGCGGTGGCCCCGCCGTACACCGCTCCAAACTTGGTCCGCCCACGCGCCCGCCCTACAATCCCGCCGCGTAGCGGCATCCGAACCAAGGTAGGGGCGGGCTCTCCGAGCCGTCCCATACTGTCTGCTAAGGCTATGCTCGAGGGAAGCGCCTGCGGAAAACAAATGAAACGGCTTGGAGAGCCTGCCCCATCTAGTAGTACAATGGTAGCTTTGTTGCCGGTCCAGAGGTAGACCTTTCGGTGGCGGGTTCGTGAGGATGGAGCGGCCCTCGTTAGCTCCACACGCTTTTCAGACAGTCAGGGAC
>CAXUFU010000430.1:0-3004 GCA_964250275.1 uncultured Chthoniobacterales bacterium
AGGGTTTCGTCGACGCCATCAAGCCCGCCGTGCACGATACCGTGCACAATCCATCGGTCGTGTCGATCAGTTGGGGCGGGCCGGAGGAAACCTACACGGCACAATCGCTGGCGAACTACGACGCCGTTTTCCAGGAAGCGGCCGCGCTCGGCGTCACGATCCTGGTGGCGGCCGGCGATAGCGGCAGCTCGGACGTCAGCCCGCCCGACAACAAAAAGCGCGTGGATTTCCCGGCCGCCAGCCCGCTCGTGCTCGCCTGCGGCGGGACCCATCTCCAGGCCAATCTCCCGACCGATCAGATTGTGGCCGAGACCGTCTGGAACGACGGCGCGAATGGGGGCGCCACGGGGGGCGGCGTGAGCACGAAATATCCGCTGCCCTCGTGGCAAGCGGGAGCCGACGTGCCGAAGGTGGGCAAGAAAACCGGCCGCGGCGTGCCCGACGTGGCGGGCGACGCAGACCCGGAGACGGGCTACCAGGTGCGGGTCGATGGCCAGGATCAAGTGGTGGGCGGCACCAGCGCGGTGGCCCCGTTGTGGGCCGGGCTGGTCGCGCTCTGCAATCAGCAAGCGGGCAAGCCCGCCGGTTTTCTCAATGCGCTGCTTTACACGGAAGCGGCGGCCCGGGCAAGTTTCCACGACATCACCGAAGGCAGCAACGGAAGCTACGCCGCCGGCGTCGGCTGGGACGCTTGCACCGGGCTGGGCTCACCCGATGGGGCGGCTTTATTGGCGGCTCTGGCCTCTCCCGCGAGCGTGGCGATCCCGTCGCGCGGGACGCCCATCCTTCGCGGGAAGAAAGCGCGCAGCTAGTCAGTCTGCCTAATTCGGATTAACCGTCGGCGATACTTCCCAATAGATCTTGGCGGCGCCGGCGGGGAAAGCCGTGGGATACGGTTCGAAATAGGCTTTGCCGCTCGACGGATCCACCACGGACTGGCCGCTGAAAATACCGGCATGCCCATCGGCAAAGGTCAGGATCGTCTGGCCATTGTAACGCGCCACGCAACTGCTGGCGTACGCGTACGACGAGTTCGTGTAGGCCGTCTCTCCTTTAATCACAGTTTCACCGCTTAACCCGCACTCCAAGTAGAGGACGGTCTCCGCCGGCAGTTGGATCATTTGCAACCGCGTGTTAGTTGCTCCACCGGGGTTGAGCTTCGAATTAAACGCCAGAGCGAACTGCGGGGTCCCGAGTTTAACCGAAGACGGAGGGTATTTCCCGGCGGGCACGTAGAACATGCTGCCTTTGGCGTAAAAGGCGGCGGTGTTGGCGGCATAATCGCCCACCCCGCGGCTATTGCAGTAAGTCCGCGGCACCACATTGTACCAGTTGCTCATCTCCGCGCTGGTGGTACTGGCCGCTTGCGACCAGGTAACACTCCCGTCGCCTTGCTGGGGCAGATTGCCGTTGTTGTCGTTGCAGTAGGCGAGCGTCCCGATCGTGAGTTGCCGCAGATTGCTCATGCTCTGCGTCCTCTTGGCCGCGAGCTGCATCGACGAGAACACCGGCAAGGCGATCCCGACTAGAACACCGATGATGGTGATAACGACAAGGAGCTCAATGAGCGTAAACGCGCGAGAGGGAGAACGGTACATGGGGGAGGATATGAGGGGTTGTCCAAGGGGAACCAAATTATACTTTCGCCAGCAGAGAATCGTACCAGAAAAATGGCCGCCGCGCATTGTCTAATCCCACGCCGTATGCGCGCCAGAGCTTGCCCGCCGCACCCGCATCTGAGATAAAGCCTCGTGCATGGACCTGCTGGCCGAGCTTCGCACCCACTTTGGCCATCCGGAGTTTCGCTCCGGCCAGGAAGAGGTGGTCCGCGCGATGATGGACGGAGCATCGGCGCTGGCGCTATTTCCCACCGGCGCGGGCAAATCCATCTGTTTCCAACTGCCGGCAGTGCTGCTGGAAGGGACGGCGCTGGTCGTCTCGCCGCTCATTGCGCTCATGAAAGATCAGGTCGACGCCTTGCGCGCCCGCGGGATAGCGGCGGCGCGGCTCGATTCGACGCTGACAGCGGCGGAAACCCAGCGCGTCTACGCGGACCTGCGGGCCGGGAAAATCAAGCTGCTTTACGTGGCTCCGGAGCGGCTCTCGGGCGAGGCGTTTCTCGACCGGCTGCGACCGGTGCGGATCTCGCTGGTGGCCATCGACGAGGCGCATTGCATCTCCGAGTGGGGCCATAACTTCCGCCCGGAATATCTACGGCTGCAGCGCGTGGTCGAAGCATTGGGGCTGCGGCCGGTGCTGGCGCTAACGGCCACGGCGACTCCAGAAGTGGCGCGGGATATTTGCCGCGCCTTTGGGATCGCCCCGGAGCGGCACATCCAGACTTCGTTTCGACGGCCCAACCTGCACCTGCGCGTAACGCCATGCGCCGCGGACGAGCGGCTGGCGCTGCTGAGCAAACGGCTGAGCAGCGCCAAGGTGCGGCCGGCGGTGGTCTACGTCACCTTCCAGAACACGGCCGAGCAGGTGGCCGCGGGACTCGCGGCGGCGGGACTGCGCGCGCGCGCGTATCACGCCGGCCTGGAAGCCGAGGAGCGCGCGGCGACGCAAGAGGCGTTCATGCGCGGGGAATGCGAGGTCATCGTCGCGACGATCGCCTTCGGCATGGGCATCGATAAGGCGGATATTCGCAGCGTCATCCATTTCAATTTGCCCAAGACCCTGGAGAACTATCAGCAGGAAATCGGGCGCGCGGGCCGCGATGGGCAGCCCGCGCTGTGCGAGCTGCTGGCCTGCGCCGACGATGCGGTGCCGCTGCAAAACTTCACGCTCGGCGATACGCCCGAACCGGCGGCGGTCGAAGCATTGGTGCGGCGGATGCTCGGCGCGGGAGCGGAGTTTGACGTCAGCCGCTACGATCTGAGCCAGGAAACGGATATCCGGCCGCTCGTGGTGGAGACGGTGATCACTTACCTGGAGCTCGAGGGGTTGCTGCAACCCACGCGGGCATTCTATGAGACCACGCGGGTGCAATTTCTGCGGCCGG
>CAXUFU010000431.1:0-2998 GCA_964250275.1 uncultured Chthoniobacterales bacterium
GTCCGGAAGTCTTGGGTCGGGCAGGCGGGTTCGGGGGCCTGTTCCGCGCCGACTTCAAAGGGATGCGTGAGCCGGTGCTCGTCAGCAGCATTGACGGCGTCGGCACCAAGCTCAAACTCGCCGTTTCGCTTGATCGGCACGACACCATTGGCCAGGATCTCGTCCACCATTGTGTCAACGATATTGCGGTCATCGGCGCGCAGCCGCTGTTTTTTCTGGATTACATCGGCACGGGCAAACTGGAGCCGCCAGTGTTCCGCCAAATCCTGGCCGGATTGGTCAAGGCGTGCCGGGCGGCCAGGTGTGCGCTGGTCGGCGGCGAGACCGCGCAAATGCCGGGGATCTATCAGGCCGGGGATTACGATCTGGCGGGCTGCATCGTCGGCGTGGTGGAGCGGCGCAAGATCATCGATGGCAGCCGCATCCGCCCGGGCGACGCGGTGCTGGGGTTGCCCGGAGACGGGCTGCACACCAACGGGTATTCGCTGGCTCGCGACATCCTCTTCCGCACCATGGGTCTGCACGCCGGATCCCGCGTGACCGGTCTGCGGCGCAGCCTGGGCGAGGAATTGCTGCGCGTCCATCCCAACTATCAACCGCGGCTGGCGGCGTTGCCCGAGGGCACGATCAAGGGTGCGGCGCACATCACGGGCGGCGGCCTGGTCGATAATCTGCCACGGGTGCTGCCGGCGGATTGCGACGCGGTGATCGATACCACCGCCTGGAAAATCCCGCCGCTGTTCCAAATCTTGCAGGAGGGTGGCCAGGTGCCGCGGGCGGAGATGTTTCAGGTTTTCAACATGGGCATTGGGCTGGCGATCGTGGTGGCTGAAAAACACGCGCACGATGCTTTGCTCCAACTCCCCCGCGCGCGGCGGATCGGCCGGATCGTCCCGGGGACGGGAAGAACGCAAATAAAGTAGCTCAGACGGCACTTTTCCGGCTACATTTCCGCGCGCCCACCCGGCGCTCGCATGAAGAACGAAACCGTAAACTCTCCGGACGATCCCGCGGGTGACGGCACCGGCAAAGGCCTGTTGGGCGTGGGAGTCGGCGCGGGCCTGATCGGCGCGGCGATGCTGGGGCTGCGGTACTTCATTCGTCCGCCGACCAAGGAGCGCATTCCCGAGACGATTTCGCCGGTCAAATTCACGACGCACGCGTTTCAGTCGAGCCGCGGCCAGATGATTTACCACGAGAGCGGCGCGCCCGGCGGTGGAGCCATCGTCTTTATCCATAATGTCGGCGTGGGCGCGTCGTCTTACGAGTGGTCGAAGGTTTACCCGGCGTTTGTCGAGCGGCACCGGGTGCTGGTGCCCGATCTGCTCGGGTTCGGCGAGTCCGAACGGCCGAAAGCGCGTTTGAGCGCCAACGATTACGCCGCGAGCCTGGCTGAATTTTTGCTCGCGCTTTGCAGCGAGGATGCGCAACGGCCGGTGGTGGTGGGCCGCGGGTTGGGCGCGGGTTTCGCGGCGCTGATGGCGGCGCAAAATCCGGAGCTGGTCTCGCGTTTGATTCTGTGGATGCCATCCGGGCGCGCCAACGTGCCGCTCTCGCTGCAAATCGCCAGCCGCCTGCCGCCGCTAAACCGCTTCATCTATCGCAATCGCCTCGCCCGGCGCGCGACGATCCGGGCGCGGTTTGCCGCCAAGGGCGCCTTTGTCGATCCCGCTGCGGTGACGCCGGAGATGGTCGAGGTCCACGCGATCTGCGCGCAACAGTTCCAGGCGGACTGCGCCATTTACCGGCTGATGCAGGGACAGATGAACTTCGATCTGGACGCGCGTTTTCGGGAGATTTTGGCCCCGGTTACGCTGCTCTGGCCGGAGTTGGCGGCCAGCCATTCCTACGCCCACGCGTTGCGTCTGCAGAGCGTCAACCGCCGCTGCGCGTTGCGGGTGGTGGCAAAAGCAGGGCCGTTCGCGCCGTTGGAAGCGCCCCTGGTTGTCACCGATGTCCTCAAGGACGAGTTGCACGGAGAACTGCGCGTGCTCAAGGCCGCAAGCTAAAAAAAACCGGATGAAACGAGGATGCCGCCACCGGTTGGCGGCGCGCGCGCTGTTGCTGTGGTTGCTGTGGGCGCCGGACGGATGGCCGGCCCGGAGCGAGCCGGCGGAAAATTGGCACGCGCTCGTGGGCAGCGGGCAATTAGTCGACGTGAGCCAGGCAGCTCCCGGCGTCCGCATCGAGTTGCGCTACGCCGGGCCCCACAACTGCGTGGGTGCGCCGATTTACCCGGCCGATTTTCCCTGTCTGGTGCGGCCGGTCATCGGCCGGCGGTTGAGCTACGCGCAGCAACTGCTGGAGGCGCGCGGCTTTGGGTTGAAGATCTGGGACGGGTATCGTCCCGTGGCGGCCCAACACGCCATTTGGTCGCATTTCTCGCGTCTGGGCTTCGTCGCGGACCCGGATGACGGGCGCGGCTCGCTGCATTCCTGGGGTTTGGCGGTGGATGTCACTTTGGTCGACCACGACGGCCACGACGTGCCGATGCCGAGTGATTTCGACGTCTTTGCGCCCGTGGCGAGCGGCATTTACCGCGGCAGCAATCCGGAAGTCGCGCGCAACCTGCGGCTTTTGCAGTTGGTGATGAAGGCGTCCGGCTTCATCGGGCTATCGACGGAGTGGTGGCATTTCGCGGCGCGCGACTGGCAACAGTTCAGCCGGTTCAACTAGCCTGAGTGAGAGGTAAACCATGACCGCGAAGCTTCCAAAAAAGGGTGGGGATGGGTCTCCGACCCGGTCCCTTGCTGTCTGGAAAGGCGTTCCCTTGGAAATGAGCGATCCGTCTCCAGGCGCGCTTGCCAGACAGTCAGGGACCGGCTCAGGAAAGCCGTCCCTACCCTGGGGTTGCAGTCGTTGCCGCGACCAACGACCGGGAAGCTTCCAGAAAAGGGATGGGTCTCCGACCCGGTCCCTTGCTGTCTGGAAAGGCGTTCCCTCGGAAATGAGCGATCCGTCTCCAGGCGCGCTTGCCAGACAGTCAGGGACCGGCTCA
>CAXUFU010000432.1:0-2994 GCA_964250275.1 uncultured Chthoniobacterales bacterium
CAGCAGCTTCAGCATGGATCTGCAAACCGGCAGCGTCATCAATGCCAATGGCGGGCTCACCGTGGGTGGCACCGGGCAGATCGCCTACGGCGCCGGCGGGAGCATTGCGCTGGCGGCGGGGCAGGATATCAACCTCTCGGCCGTGTATGGCGGCGTCTTTAATGGCAGGTTCAAGCTGGGTGCAACTCTCAGCGCTCTATCCGGCAGCGCGGGCGGGTCGCTTTCCATTCTGGCGCCGTTCGTGCAGGTGGGTGGGCAGGCGTCGCATGCCGGCACGCTTCTGCTCGCTCCAGACTTTTTCAGTCAGGGCGGGTTTGCTTCTTTCACGTTAACCGGTCTGGGCGACGCCACCGGGCAAACGGATGCTTTCCTGCCCGCGGTGGTGATCGCGGCCGGGACTCAGATCAAGCCAGTCGAGCAATCGCTGGTGGCGAGCCTGGACACGCCAGATCAAAGCGGTGTCGCGGTGGCCTCCGCCACTCTGCCTGAAGGGGTGCGCAACGCGGTGACCCTGAACTTCCGGGCGCCGGGCATCCGGGATCTTTCCGGCAGCGTCCTACCGGTCGTGCGCGGCGATTTTGTCATGGGAGCCGGCGCTTCCATCAAGACGGACGGGAACGGAGCGGTCACGATTTCGGCCAACACGGCCGAGGTGCTCGGGTCGATTGACGCGCCCGGCGGCACCATCAGTGTGGCTGGCGGCACCAATTCAGGGACCTTGTTTAGCGACTCTTCGGAGGCGCTTTTCACGGTCGACATCGGCTCGAGCGCGGTACTTTCGACCGCGGGACAGCTCGAACTGATCCCGAACGGTCTCGGCCTGCTCTCCGGCTCTGTGCTGGGGCAAGGAAACATCACGCTCTCGGGCAATGTGGCGGCTCGCGCCGGCTCTGTCCTCGATGTGGCGGGTGCGAGCGGCGTGCTCGACCTGCCTCCCGGCTACAGCGTGGACGAACCGAACGGATCGTTGCGCGGCACCGTTTATCTCCCGACGCACGTGGCCAGCAACGGGGGGGCCATCGTGCTGAACGGTGCGCAGGAACTCTACGTGGACTCGACTCTGCGTGGCGCACCCGGCGGGCCTACCGCGACCGGAGGCTCCTTGACGGTGTCATCGCAGCTTTTCTTTGCGCCGGGTTCGAGCGGGTTGGCCACCCCCTTGAACCCGACGCTGCAGGTCACCCAGAGTGGCGACTCCATTCCGGCGGCGCTCGCGGCTGGACCCTTCAGCTTGATCGGCAGCGCGATCCCGGGTGAGCAAACCGCTCCCGGCCATTTTGCCGCCAACCGCTTTAACCATTCGGGCCTGGCTTCCCTGAATTTGGAAGGCACCGTGCTGTTTAACGGGCCGGTGACGCTGAACGCGCCCGGCAGTCTGGCCGTGGGCACCGGCGGGGTGATTTACAGCAACACCTCGGTCTCGCTCAACTCGCCCTACGTGAGCCTGGGCACCGCCTTTAACGCGCCTTTTGCCGCGCAGGCCCCGACAAACGCTTTCACCGTCGCGGGGCAACCCTTTTACTTTCCCCCGGTTTCCGGCGCCGCCTCTTTGTTCGTTAACGCCAACCTCATCGATGTGGGCAACCTGTCGTTGCAGGGAATCGGCAATGCCAGCCTGGTCGCCAGTGGCGGAGACATCCGGGGCGACGGAACGCTGGATATTGCCGGGGACCTGCACCTGACCGCAGGGCAAATCTATCCGCCCACCGAGACCACTTTCAGCATCGCGGCGTATGATTATTCCGTCAACGGCACCACCGAACCCGGCACGGTCACGCTGACGGGGGCGGGCACGCGGCCTCTGCCGCTTTCCGCCGGCGGCACGGTCAACGTTTACGGCTCCATCATCAACGACGGCGGCACGGTCCGCGCGCCGATCGGCACGGTCAATCTCGGCTCCAACGGGACGGATACCGCTTTCGTGGATCCGATCACCAACCAGGCCGGACCTACCACCTTCGCGGTCACGCTCCTGCCCGGCAGTGTGTCTTCGGTTTCCGCCGTGGATCCCACGACCGGAAAGTCGCTGGTGATCCCGTATGGGGTGAGCCCGGACGGCAAGTCGTGGATCGATCCGGCCGGCAATAATCTTACGGTCACGGGGCCGCCAACGAAAAACGTGAATGTGGCCGGCCAGATCGTGAGCGACCAGACCGAGTCGTCCATCGACATCCGCGGCGGCGGCGATCTCTACGCGTATCAATTCGAATCCGGGGTCGGGGGCACCGTGGATGTCCTCAACACCTCGACCAGCTTTGCTGTCCTGCCGGGCAACGATCTCGGCTACGCCCCCTTCATTTCCTCCACCGGAGAAGGAAATGCCGGCTACAGCAACCCGTCGCTCGCGGTCGGTGAGCAGATCAATCTCCGCAGCTCGGCGGGACTGCCGGCCGGAACCTACACGCTTCTGCCGGCCAGATACGCGCTTTTGCCCGGAGCGTTCCTGGTCACGCCGGAGAGCAACGCGCCGACCGTTTCCGCGCTCGAACCCACGGGTGCGACGATCGTGGCGGGCTACGTCACCAACAATTTCAACGCGGCTTCGGCCCAGCCAACGCTTTCGTCGTTTGAAGTGGCCCCGGAGTCTGTGGTCCGCAACCGGGCGCTCTACATCGACTATTCGGCGAATACTTTCCTCCAGCAGGCCGCGGTCGCGAACAACGCCGTGCCGCCGCGCCTGCCGATCGATGCTGGCCAGTTGCTCTTTGATAGTACCCGCCAAATGTCCATCGCCGGCGCGCTGGCGGCGGAAGCGCCAGCCGGTGCCCGCGGAGGCGAGGTCGATATCAGCAGCCCCACGGACATCCGCATCCTGGGACCCGATGGCCAACCGGAGCCGGACGCCCTCAATCTACAGGCTTCTTTGCTCAGCTCCTTCGGTGCGGAAAGTCTCCTCATCGGCGGAAAGCGCAGCGCCGCCACCGACGGGACCGAGGTCACTGCCACAACGCCCAACATCACGGTGGACGATGCCGGCTCGCCCTTGACCGGGCC
>CAXUFU010000433.1:0-2980 GCA_964250275.1 uncultured Chthoniobacterales bacterium
GACCGGCTCGGAGAGCCATCCCTACCTTTATTTTTAGAGGGCCAAAATCGATTGACTCGCGCAGCCCCGCAAATACTCTCCCGTCTCCATCCGCTGACTCGCTTCGTAACCCAACCCCTTCATGCCAAATCTCGGAATCAATGGCTTCGGCCGCATCGGGCGTAATGTTTTGCGCGCCATGAGCCAGGCGCAGGTCGAACAGGTCGCCGCTATCAACGATCTCACGGACACCAAGACCCTCGCGCACCTCCTGAAATGGGACAGCGTGCACGGCCGTTTCGATGGCGAGGTCGGACACGACGCGGAGAACATCATCGTCCGCGGGCACGCCATCAAAATCCTCAAGGAGCGCGACCCCGGCGCCCTGCCCTGGAAAGATCTGGGCGTGGAGGTAGTCTGCGAGTCGACCGGCTTTTTCACCAACCGCGACAAAGCCGCTTTGCACATCGACAAAGGCGGCGCCAAGCGGGTGCTCATCAGCGCGCCGTCGAAAGATCCGGACATCACCATCTGTCTGGGCGTCAACGATAGCGCGTATGATCCCGCCAAGCATTTCGTGGTGTCAAACGCGAGCTGCACGACCAATTGCCTCGCGCCCATGGCCAAGGTGCTCAATGACACCTTCGGCATCGAAGCCGGGTTCATGAGCACGATCCACAGCTACACGAACGACCAGCGCATCCTCGACTTGCCGCACGAGGATCTGCGCCGGGCGCGCTCGGCTGCGATCAACATCGTGCCGAGTTCGACCGGTGCCGCCAAGGCCATCGGCGAGGTCATCCCGGAGCTCAAAGGCAAGCTCAACGGCGGGGCTTTTCGCGTGCCGACGCCCTGCGGCTCCGTAACCGATTTCACCGCGGTGCTCAAGCAAAGCGCGTCCATCGAAAACGTCAACGCGGCGTTCAAGGCAGCGGCCGGGGAAAAGCATTTTCAAGGCGTGCTCGAATACAGCGATGAGCCCTTGGTTTTGCAGGACATCGTGGACAATCCGCACTCCTGCATCTTCGACAGCCCGCTGACGCTTACGCTGGGCGACAAGTTCGTGAAGGTGGTTGGCTGGTACGATAACGAGTGGGGCTACAGCAACCGCTGCGTGGCGATGCTGGAGTTGCTGGCTGGCTAGGGCGGATTAGAAATGTCGTAACCGGTAAGTTCCGGTTGTGGGGGGGGGCCCCCCCCCCCCCGCGCCCCCCCCCCCCCCCGCGGCCCCCCCCCCCCCCCCCCCCCTACAACTCGGAGGCTTCCTCCGCGTAGCGGCACCAAACAAAGGTAGGGGCGGGCTCTCCGAGCCGTCCCATGCTGTCTGCAAAGTTGATCCCCGAGGAAAGCGCCTGCGGAAAACAAATGGGACGGCTCGGAGAGCCTGCCCCTACCTCTACTTAGTGCCATCGCCATCACCGTCTTTCTGGCGGCGGGTCAAATCGGATGGCGGCGGAACGCCCGTGCGCATCTAGTCCCTCAACATCGCTAAACGCCTGGATCGTCTCCAGCGACCCGCGCAGCGAGTCCTCGTTGAAACGGATCGTGCTCGTGCGGCGCTGGAATTGATCCACCGTCAATCCCGCGAACGACTTGGCGCCGCCGTTGGTCGGCAGCGTGTGGCTGGGGCCGGCCATGAAATCTCCGCCCGTTACCGGCGACCAGCCGCCGAGGAAGATCGCGCCGGCTGTGCGCAGGCGGGCGGCCAGGGCATCCGGCTCCGCCGTGCAAATGGCGAGATGTTCGGGCGCAAACGCGTTGGCAATCTCGACCGCCTGATCGAGATCGCGCGTCAGGCAAAAAAAGGCGCCGGCTTCGAGGGCTGGCACCAACTGCAACTGCCGCCGCAGCACCGCTGCCTGCGCGCGCAAAGATTCCTCCACGGCCGCCAGCAGTGCCGCGGAATCACTGAGCAGGCCGATCAGGCTGTCCGGCCCGTGCTCCGCTTGCCCCAGCAGGTCCGCGGCAATCCAATCGGGCCGGGCATCTTTGTCCGCGATCACCAGGATCTCGCTCGGGCCCGGCAGCAGATCGATGCTTACCCGTCCGTAAACCTGGCGCTTGGCCTCGACGACGTACGCATTGCCCGGCCCCACGATTTTCACCACCGGCGCGATGCTTTCCGTGCCGAAAGCCAGAGCGGCAATCGCCTGCGCGCCGCCGATTTTGTAGACCTCCGTCGCGCCTGCCAACTGCAGCGCGCAGAGGAGAGCGGGGGCCATCGTGCCGTCGGCGCCGGCGGGAGTCGTGATCACGATTTCGCCGACGCCGGCGGCCGCGGCCAGCGTGCACGTCATGATGGCGGTCGAGACCAGCGGTGCGGTGCCGCCGGGCACGTAGAGGCCGACGCGCGGGAAGGGGGTAAAGCGTTCGCCGACTTCCACGCCTTGCCGATTGTGCATGTGCCAATCGTGGCGCAGGCTTTTCAGGGCGAAGGCGCGGACGTTTTCGTGCGCCTCGACCAAGGCGCGTTGGGTGCGGGCATCGACGGCGCCGGCCGCTGTGGCAAATTCGTCCGGCTGGACGCGCAACTCAGCCGGAACCAGCATGGGACCGCCGAAGCGGGCGCTGAGGGCGCAAAGGGCGGTGTCGCCCTGCGCGCGCACTTCCGCGATGATGGCGGCGACGGTTTCCTGGATGTCGGTGCGCGGCTCCGCGTGGCGGTTCAGCGCGCGCAGGGTTTCGGTAAAATCGGGGTCGTCGTAGCGGAGCGAACGCATGGTGGGACGATATTAGCAGATTCCGCTTGTAGGGCGACCGCCCCGTTGCCGGGAATGGGACAGCTCCAGGCACCGGCGGCAAAATCGCTGGCTTTCGACGGTCATAGACCGCCGCTACAGCCGGAGCGTAGACCACCGGCTTTCGACGGTCATAGACCGCCGCTACAGCCGGAGCGTAGGCCGCCGGTTTGATAGCGCCATTCCGCTTGTAGGGCGACCGCCCCGGTTGCCGGGGACGGGACAGCTCCAGGCACCGGCGGCAAAATCGCCGGCTGTAGCGG
>CAXUFU010000434.1:0-2979 GCA_964250275.1 uncultured Chthoniobacterales bacterium
ATCATGGCCGCCATTTCGCCGGCGGCGTAGATGCGCGGCTCCGGCAAAGTGCGTTCCTTGCGTACCCTCAGCGCCAGGAAACGGAGCAACGCTTCCTTGTCCTCGCTGGAAAGCGAGTCGGCGGCGTCCTCGATTTCAGCGGAGTGTGCTCATAGCGGAGAAAAATAGCGTGGAACCGAGCGTTCCCAAGTCCTACTTGGGGATAAAGAAAAAACTCTAAACCTCCGCGACCTTCCGAAAACCGGTCCAGGTCGCTTTCCAGGTAAAGGAGGCGGCTCTTTCCCGTGCCTTTGTGCCGAGGTCACGGCGGAGGGCGGGGTCGGCGAGCAGGCGCTCGAGACACGCGGCCAGGTCGGCGGGATCATCGCGGGCGAAGAGTAAACCGGCTTTGCCGACGACTTCCGGCGAGCCGCCGGTGTGCGAGGCAACCGTCGCCAGGCCGGTGGCCATGCCTTCGACCGTGGTCAGGCCGAAGGGCTCGTCCCAGCGGGACGGCACGACGTGCACTTGCGTGCGGCGCAGCACTGCGGGCATATCCCCGCGGTTCACGAAGCCGGTGAAATGGACTTTGATGCCCTTGGCTTCCAACTCCGCCGCCAGCGTCTGGAGCTCCTGTTGATAAGCATCCGGCAAGCTGTAGCCCCAGTGGTTGCCGCCGACGATCTGCACAGCGAAATCCTGCCGCCGCTCGGCCAATAACAGCGCCGCTTTGAGCAGGAGATCGGGCGCTTTTTCGATCCCGGTGCGGCCAACGAAACCGATCACCGGCAAACCAGGGGCGGAAGCCGAAGCGGGGTGGAAGGTCTCGGTATTGACCCCGTTATAGATCGTCGTCACTCTGTGCGCGGGAAGATCGTAAAACGATTCCACCCAGCGGGCGGTGAAGTCGCTGACCGCTGTGACCCTGATCCGGGCCTGGCTGAAGGCGCGGCGCATCCGCGGCTTGGAGGTGTGCTGATTATGAAAATGGTGGATGATCCGCGCGGCGGGAAATTTTTGGTGGAAGAGGAGGGCCATCTCCGGGTCATTGTGAAAAATGAGCGGCAGCTTGTCCAACTGGCGCCGCCGCACTTCGTCGACCACGCGCAGCGCGAAAGCTTTCTGGCGGAGATAGCGCCAGCCGTTGAGCCGGCGCTGCAAACGAAAAAGCGCGATGGTCCAAGCCTGGGTCGGCGACGGCGGCTGGGCGACGAAAACCGTGGCCGGCCAGGGATAGGGCTCAGCCTCGGCCGGGCAACTGATGACCGTGGGCGTGATCCCTTCCTCCCGCGCCACGCGGCAAAGCTCCCAGAGGAAAGTCGCGATCGCGCCGCTGTGCGTGGGAGTGAAAGTCTCGCTGGTGCAGTTGATGAAAACCAGGCTCATGAACGCACATCCGCCGCGGGTTCCGCGCGCGCCTCACCCGCTGATGGGTCCTGCGACAAGTGCGCGGCGAGTTCCTGCCCCAGAGCGTCCTCCCGGGCCGGGCGAATCCCATGGCGCAGCCAGGCGGCCAGACCGGCCGTCAGGCCCACCACCACGCCGGCGAGTGCGTAGGCGGCCCGGCCCAGCGCCGCGGCCAGTTTGTAGCCGGCTTCCGCCAGGATTTCGCCCAGCGTCACCACCAGATTGCGCAGAAAGATCGCGCTGCCCGGGCCGAAATTGCGCAAGAGCAGGTAGGTGTGATTGCGCTTGGCAAAAAACTCGTAGCGCAGGTCGAAACGTTTGCCGATGGCCTGTCCGGCGCCGGCGTGTTCGACTACCGCCGCCGGCGCGTAAAACAGGCGCCCGCCCAAGGCACGGACGCGCAGGCAAATATCGGTTTCCTCCCGCACTTCGGTGCCCGGATATTCATCGCGCAGGCCGCCCAACCGCGCCAGGGTCGACCGGCGAAACGACATGTTGCAACCGATGATGTGGTCCACCTCAAGATACTGAGCGGGGTCGGCGGCGAAGTTGGCCGTCAGGCGGCCATCCGGCAACAGGCGGCCGATCTGGTCGATCCCCCGCTGGTCCTCGCCGGGGACCAGATTCAAGGCCCGGCCGCCCACGCCGGCAATCTCCGGCGACCCCGCGTAGGGTTAGAGGATTTCCCGGCTCCAGCCGGGGCGGGCAAAGGCGTCGTCGTCCAGAAAAGCCACGATCTCCCCGCGAGCTGCCCGCAAGCCGATGTTGCGCGAGAGGGTCATGTGGCCGTACCCGCGCGGATTCCGAAGGTAATCGACGAACGGGAACGCCAGGGCGACTTCCCGGGAACGTTCATCGGTCGAGCCGTCGACGACCACGACCTGACCCGGCACGGGGTCCTGGTTGCGCAGGCACTCCAGGCAGCGCCGCAGCGCCTCCGGCCGGTTCAATGTGACGACGATGACGCTGAGCTCCATGGCACGGGCGAGGCGGGCTGGCGTTGGTTCCGGCCGGGGACGGCCAACGGTTCGAGGGTGGGCAGGTTAAGGCGCTGAATAAAATCGTCGATCGGATCGGCAGGCAAGAGCGTTTGGACCTGCGCCGCGGCCCAGCGGTGGCGTTGTTGCCAGGCGCGTTCCATGGCTTCATCCAGACAAGCGGCTTGTGGGGCGGCGGCGACGAAGCCGGTCCGGTTATCGTCGATGAGTTCGGCGTTGCCGGCCACATCGGTGACGATGCCGAAGCGGCCGCAAAGCATGGCCTCGACCAGCGCCAGCGGCAGCCCCTCGTGGCGCGAGGGCATGAGCAGGGCGTGATGCGTGGCCCAGATTTCATCCACGCGCGCGTGGCCCGCGAGCCGGACATTGGGTAAGTCCAGCATGGACTTGAAGTAGCCGTCGCCGCAAAAGGAAACGTGGACGGGACGTTCCCGCCATTTGGGCAGCGCGAGCACCCGCAAGACGATGTCCTGCCCCTTGGCCGCGGGCGCCAGGCGGCCCACGGCGGCGAGCCGGAAAACGCCGTCCGCAGCCGCTGGCCAGGGGATGGGCCGCGGCAGCCCGGCAGGAAGGTTGACCGGATTGCAAACGACAC
>CAXUFU010000435.1:0-2969 GCA_964250275.1 uncultured Chthoniobacterales bacterium
GGTCGCCGTCGAAGTCCGCGTTGTAAGCGGTGCAGACGAGCGGATGGATGCGGATCGCCTCGCCCTCGATCAACTGCGGCTCGAAAGCCTGGATGGAGAGCCGGTGCAAGGTCGGCGCGCGGTTGAGCAGCACCGGATGCCCCTTGGTAACCTCCTCGAGAATGTCCCAGACCTCGGGCGTCTGGCGCTCGATCATCTTCTTGGCTGAGCGAACGGTGTGGACATAGCCCATCTCCTTGAGTCGGCGGATGATGAAAGGCTCGAACAACACGAGCGCCATCTTCTTCGGCAACCCGCACTGGTGGAGTTTGAGTTCCGGCCCAATGACGATAACCGAACGTCCCGAATAATCGACGCGCTTGCCGAGCAGGTTTTGGCGGAAACGTCCACCCTTGCCCTTGAGCATGTCGGAGAGCGACTTGAGCGGACGGTTGCCCGCCCCCGTGACCGCGCGGCCATGGCGGCCGTTATCGAACAAGGCGTCTACCGCCTCCTGCAACATGCGCTTTTCGTTGCGGATGATGACGTCCGGCGTCTTGAGCTGGAGCAGGTTCTTGAGACGGTTGTTGCGGTTGATGACCCGGCGATAGAGATCGTTCAGATCGGACGTCGCGAACCGCCCGCCCTCGAGCGGCACGAGTGGACGTAGATCGGGCGGGATGACGGGCAATACTTCCAGCACCATCCATTCAGGCCGGGTGCGGGAATGCTGAAAGCCGAGCACGAGCTTGAGCCGCTTGGCCAAGCGTTTGCGGATCTGCTTGCTCTTGGTGTTGAGCATCGCTTCTTCCATTTCCTTGGCGAGCGTCGCCAGTTCCACGCGGCTCAAGAGCTCCTTAATGGCTTCGGCGCCCATGCCGGCGCGGAAATTGTCCGCGTACTGCTCCTGTGCCTCACGGTACTCGGCTTCGTTGAGCAACTGCGTCTTTTGCAACGGCGTCTGGCCGGGATCGATCACGACGTAATCCTCGTAATAGATCACGCGCTCGAGCTGGCGGGCGCTCATGTCGAGCATCAGGCCCAGCCGGCTGGGCATGCATTTGTAAAACCAGATGTGCGAAACGGGTACGGCCAGTTCAATGTGGCCCATGCGCTCGCGGCGCACGCGGCTCAAGGTGACTTCCACGCCGCAGCGGTCGCAGATAACGCCCTTATGCTTGATGCGCTTGTACTTGCCGCAAGAGCATTCCCAATCGCGGGTAGGTCCGAAGATGCGTTCGCAGAACAAGCCGCCTTTTTCGGGCTTGAAAGTACGATAGTTAATCGTTTCCGGATTCTTGACCTCGCCCTTGCTCCAAGAGCGGATGGAATCGGGCGAAGCGACGGTGATGCCGACCTGGTCAAAGCCGACGCTGCGTTCTTCCCCGAAGATTTCGCGAAGATTGTGTTCGTTCATAGGTGACTGTTGCGGGTGGCCGCTACGGGCGGCCGGGAAATTGTTCCAACGGTAAAATCAAGGGTTAAGGATTCGGCAGCCGCCTCTCGAATTGAGCGAGCACCACTTCCAGTTGCAGACGCAGCTTGTCGCGTTCGAGCCGTTCCGTTTCTCTTATTCTGTCGAGTTCGACTCGTCCCGTTTCCTTCATGCTGTCGAGTTCGTAGGTCAGTTTCTGCAGTCTGTCCGAAAGTCGCTGCACCTTTTGGGCTAGTTCTTTGATGTCACGCTTGTTCTGCTGGGTGTCAGTGAGCAGAAAAAGCAGCCGCCGGACATAACCGCCAACTTCATTAATCATTAGGCTGACGCCCACTTCTCCATGACGGCGTCAATGTTCGCCAGATTTTCCTCAATTTGCTCTTGCAGACGGTTGATCTCGGCTTGGTCCTGCGTCATCACGGCGTGCAGTCGATCCATCTCAACGAAACACGCTTTGATTTCAGCGCGAGCCGCAGATCTTTCATCGGCCTTCGTTTTGGGCATCGTCATTTCCGCCATGGATGAAACAGGTTCAGGCCAGAGTTCTCCTACGCCGCGTTCGCTGCGCTGTCGCCGTATGTCGGCGTGTGGCCACCGACTTTCACGTCAAGACCCAGGCTTTGCATTTCCTTGATCAGCACGTTGAAGCTTTCCGGCGTGCCGGCCTCCAGCGAATTATCGCCTTTAACGATCGACTCGTAGATGCGCGTCCGCCCCTGCACGTCGTCCGATTTCACGGTCAGCAACTCCTGCAACGTGTAGGCCGCGCCATACGCCTGGAGCGCCCAGACCTCCATCTCGCCGAAGCGCTGGCCGCCGTACTGCGCCTTGCCGCCCAAGGGCTGCTGCGTGACCAGGCTGTACGGGCCGACCGCGCGGGCGTGAATCTTGTCCGCGACCAAGTGGCCGAGCTTGAGCATGTAAATGTAGCCGACCACGACCTCCTGGTCGAACGGGTCGCCGGTCCGCCCATCGAAGAGCCGGCTCTTGCCGTTCTCCTGCACCCAATGGTAGCCGTCGACCTTCTTGGCCTGCCGCAGGTACTCCTGGATATCCTTTTCCTGGATGCCGTCGAAAACCGGTGTCGCCACCTTGAACCCCAGCGCCCGCGCGGCCACACCGAGATGCGTCTCGAGCACCTGGCCCACGTTCATACGGCTGGGCACGCCCAAGGGGTTCAGACAAATGTCCACCGGCGTCCCGTCTGCCAGGTAGGGCATGTCTTCTTCCGGCACGATGCGCGCCACCACGCCTTTGTTGCCGTGGCGTCCCGCCATCTTATCGCCCACGCTCAGCTTGCGTTTGGAGGCAATGTAAACCTTCACCTGCTTGATGATGCCGGGATCGACTTCATCGCCGCTCTCGACACGGTCCATCGCCCGCTCCTGCTCGATGTCCAATTCCGAGAACTTCCCCTCATAAGACTGGATGATCTCCTGAATCTTGTTCTTGATCGGGCTCGGATCGATGTCGATGTGGTCGTACACGCCCGCCAGCTTGCGCAGCAGGGTCTTGGTGATCTTGCGGTTGGCCGGGATGATGATCTCGCCCGTCT
>CAXUFU010000436.1:0-2964 GCA_964250275.1 uncultured Chthoniobacterales bacterium
GTCATAGACCGACGCTACAGCCGGATGGATCCGAGACGCCGTCGAACGCCTTGGCCTGATCCACGATAACATCGGCAAAACGCGCGTCGGTGCCGATGGCGCGCGCATAGTAAAGCGAGCGGCCATGCAGCAGGCGCGGATTTTGGCCAAAAACCCGGCCTTGGCGCAGGTGCTCGCTGGCGGCGGCCGTCACTTCCGTTTCGATCCCCAGGAGCACCGGAATATCCTGGTAGCTGTGCAAACCGTCCGAGATAAAGAACGGCACCACCACGACGTGCGGCGTGTCCGTCAGGGCTGCCCAGTCCGCGATCAGCGGCGGCTCTTCCATGTAGGTATTCAGCACGGCGGCGTACTCCCCGAGGGCGCGGATTTTCTCGACCTGCTGCTTGGCGGCGACGGCGGAATTGTCATTCAAGCTGGTGCCATGGCCGACGATGAGGAGACTCGTCTCGGTGGGCGGCACACCGGGCGCCACTTCTCGCGCCCGTTCCAGCAGCAACTCGGTCATCGAGGAGTGATTGCCGGTCGGCGCGCAATATTTCCACGTTTGGCCGTCCGGGCGACGCGTCAGCGGCGCGGGCGTGCCATCGGGCAGGCGCGTCAGATCGAGCTCACGGGGAATGACGGTGCGGGTGAAATAACCTTCGCTGATAAAGTTGGGCACGACGTAGACGGTTTCGACGCCGGAGTCCAAAAGCAGCGGCCAATCGCGCAAGCCGGGTTCCTCCTTCCAGAAGGCGCAGGCCACCTCCTTGAAGGTCCCGCGGGCGCGGATTTCAGCGGCGCGGGCGAGGCTGGGTGCGCTGGAGTCTGGGTTCACCGTCGAACCGTGCCCGACGATGAGGAGCGCGCTTTCGCGCGGCTGGAATGAAGACATGCCGGCGAATGTGGCCGCAATGCGGCCGACATGCAAAGGCCAGCAACGGCCAGTAGAGGCCAGCTTGCCCGGGGGGAGGTTCTCTTGCACCGGCCGCCACGCTCGCGTAAATAGCTAAAGGCATGAAATTTCGCACGTACCGGAACACGGATCTCACCGTCAGCACCGTGGGCTTCGGCTTGTGGACCATTTCCACCGGTTGGTGGGGCCAGTTTACCGAGGGCGAGGCCATCGCGCTGATGCACCGGGCGTTCGACCTAGGCATCACGCTTTTCGACGCGGCGGATACTTACGGCAACGGCTTGAGCGAGGAGTTGATCGCGAAGGCATTCCCCACCCGACGCGATGAAATCGTCATCGCCACCAAGATCGGCTACGACGTCGCCCAGCATGGTTCCGACGAACGCCGCGGCCAACGCGCCATCCCGCACGATTTTTCACCCGCTGCCCTGGTCCGCTCGACCGATGCCGCGCTCAAGCGCCTGAAAACGGACCGCATCGATCTGCTGCAGCTCCATAACATCGGCCTGGAACAGGTGGACGACGACGCCGTCTGGGAGACGCTCGAGCGCCTGGTGCGCGCGGGCAAAGTGCGCTACTACGGCTTTGCGCTCGGACCGGCGATCGGCTGGTTGTACGAGGGCATCCGCGGCATCGAAAAACGCCCGGTCACCAGCGTGCAGCACATCTACAACCTGCTGGAGCCGCATCCTGGCGCCGCGTTGCACGAGAGGGCGCGCGCGGCCGGCCGCGACACCATGTTTTTGATCCGAGTCACCCACTCGAGCGGCATGCTCGAGGGCCAGTACACGACCGAGACGACATTTCCGGCCAACGATCATCGCAACCACCGCCCGCGCTCCTGGCTGCTCAACGGCATCAAGAAAGTCGACCAGCTCCGGTTTTTGGAAGGTCCCGACCGCACGCTTGGCCAGGCCGCGTTGCTCTGGCTGCTGGCGGACGACCGGGTCGCTTCGACGCTGCCGAACATCTACGACGAGAAGCAACTCGCCGAGTTCGCCGCCGCGCCGGATGCGCCGGCGTTACTGGCAGACGAGCTGGCGCGGATTGCGGACCTTGCCCGGTCGAATTTCGGTGTCAGCGAAGAGCCGCCGCGTTATAAAGGGACCATGGAACCGCCGGCCGATGCCGCCGGTGCCGCGGGGGAAGAACCCGCCGCTTTAGCCGAACCTGCCCATGCTTGAGCCTTTCCGCGGCGCGCGCCTACCGCGGGGAACCCGGCAAAGTTGCACGCGGGGAGACTGCCGCTATTCTCCACTGACATGAGCCAAGACTTGAATGACTTGCTGGAAGGGTGGCCGCATGAACCCGGGCAGATCAAGGTGCGCAAGATTTCCGGCAGCGATGGCAACGAGAAAGTGCAACTGCGGCTCGATCTCGGGCTGATCCAGATGGAGATGAACGGCCGGCCGGACGGCCAGCGGCCAAAGGGCTGTGAATCGCTGTTGGTCTACCATCAGGAGCGGGCCGCGGCCGCGGAAAGGAACGGCGAAAGCTACCAGATTTCCGCGGAAGAATGCGGCGAGCTGCAACAGGAAGGCATCCAGTATTACCATCGCTACTTGAGCCTCTTTCAACTCGATGATTATCCGGCGGTCATCCGCGATACGCAGCGCAACTTGGACCTTTTCTCCTTCGTGCGGGACCATACGGACCGCGAGGATATCGTCTGGGCGTTCGAGCAATTCATCCCGTACGTGCAGATGATGAACACGCGCGCAAAGGCGTCCATCGAGGTGGACCGCAAGCGGGTCGACGCCGCTTTGCGCGAGATCGACCAGGGCCGCGAGCGCATCCTGACTTTTTACAACGAGCACGATCAAGCCGAGGCGGCGGAAAAGAGCGCGGAGCTTTCCTTTCTCGACGAGTGGCGGGAGGAACTGAGCGCCAAGCGGCCCGTCAGCAAGATCGAAAAAATGCGCCGCGAGATGGAGAGCGCCATCGCGCACGAAGCCTACGAGCGCGCCGCGCAGCTCCGTGACGCCATCAAGGCGCTTGACGCCAAGCAACGCAAGTAGCGGCGTGGGCAGGTGCTGACTGTTTGGACGGGCCCGCTCCGTCGTGCC
>CAXUFU010000437.1:0-2963 GCA_964250275.1 uncultured Chthoniobacterales bacterium
CGCCCGCCCTACAACCGGAACTTACCGGCTACGACATTTTCTCATCTGCTCTCGCGAAGTATTTTGGACGGGCACGCTCCGTGGTGCCCCTGATGTCTGCCGCTTAGAACGCGCTTCAAGCCCTGACAATCAGGGGCACGAAGGAGCGTTCCCGTCCATTTCGAGCTTTCGCCGGCACAGCCCCGCCCCCGGGGCTCCCGTGCCCGTGCCTAAAAGAACGCTAAGCGCTGCTCCTTACCCTTGGGCGGTCGGCCGCACGACGATCTCGCCGACGTCGACATCCGCCGGCTGCTCGATGGCAAAGACAATCGCGCGGGCAATCGCCTGCGGTGGGATCGCCATTGTTTCCATCGCATCCACGATGCGGGCTTTGACCTCCGGATTGTTGATGGAATCCGCGAGGTTGGTGCGGACAAAGCCGGGCGAGATGATCGTCACCCGCAATTTATCGCCGGCTTCCTGGCGCAGCCCTTCAGAGATGGCGCGTACGGCGAACTTCGTGCCCGAATAAACCGCCATGGTTGGCCGGGTAATCAGCCCGGCAGTCGAAGCGATGTTGATGAACTGCCCGGAACCCTGCTGGCGGAACACCGGCAGGGCAGCGGCAATCCCGTACAGGACGCCTTTGATGTTCACGTCGATCATCTCGTCCCAGTCCTCAACTGCCAGTTCGTCGAGGAGAGAAGTGGGGGCGATGCCGGCATTGTTGACGAGTACGTCAAGCCGGCCGAACCGCGCGCAGGCTAGCTGGACGAGGGCCGAAAGGTCCTCGCGCCGTTTCACGTCGGTGGTAACAAAATCGGCCTCACCACCCGCCTCTATGATGCGAGCCGCTAGCGCCTCCAATCGGGCCGTTCCGCGTGCTCCCAAGACGACCTTCGCCCCGCGCTCAGCGAGCAGGAGGGCCGTCGCTTCGCCGATCCCGCTGCTTGCTCCCGTGACCGCGACAACCTTGTTTTTGATCTCTGACATGGAGGAAGAAAACCCGTGCAGCGTTACGCGTCGCCTTCGCCGCCAGTATCTCCTCCCTGGCCCATCCCCCCACGATCCAAAACGGCCGCCCGTGCCTGGAGCGCGGCGGCGTAGACCGTCCGCACGGCTTGGCCGGATTGCGCGGCGGCGGCCCGGCACGACTCAAACTCCGGCGCCACTTGCAGCAGCCGGCCAGTGCGGTCAAACCCGAGTTTCACGCTCACCTCGCCGTAGGCGGTGGCGACCATCTCGGAGCGGCGTTCCAGTTTCAGACGTGGTTTATCACTCAGGCGCAGTCCGAACGCGCTGCTCTCGGTAAAAATGACGTCTGCCAGCGTCTTGGCCGCCGCGGGCTGACACAGCACCGTCAACAACACGCCCGGCCGGTTCTTCTTCATCTGCACGGGGGTCAGAAATGCGTCGAGCGCCCCGGCCTGCAACAACCGGTCGAGCAAGGAGCCGATGATCTCCGGCGACACGTCATCCAGGTTGGTCTCGAGCTGCGTGATCGTGTCCGTGGCGTACCTGGCGCCCGCGCTGGCGGCGGCGTGGGTGGAAGCTTCCTCGGAGTCCCCGAGCACGGCCCGCAGGACATTCGGGCGGCTGGCCAACTGGCTCAACCCGAGCCCGTAACCGATCTTTTCCACGTGCAGGGAGGGCATCACTCCAAACTGCGTGGCGAACTCCGCCAGGATCGCGGCGCCCGTGGGCGTGATGAACTCGTGCGGCTCATCGATTTGCGCCACCGGGATGCCCTGGAGAATCTCCAAGGTCGCGAAAGCCGGGATCGGGAAGCGGCCATGGGCGCAATCCACCCAGCCACGTCCATTGGCCAACGGGCTGGCGCAGACGCGTTCGACGCCGAGTTCCTCCAGGCCGACGCACGCGCAAACGATGTCGGCGATGGAATCGAGCGCGCCGACTTCGTGGAAGCCGATTTTCTCGACCGAGGTCCCGTGCACCTTCGCCTCCGCAACGGCGACCCGGTGGAAAATGCCCAAGGCGTGCTTTTTCACGAAGTCGGAAAGGTCACTTTTCTCGAGCATGGCGCGAATCTCGACGTAGCTACGGCCCTGCGCGTGACCGTGTTCCTCGCCGTGATCGTGCGCGTGCTCATGCTCGCCGGCATGCGAATGGGCCGAATGGGCGTGGTCGTGCTTGCCGGTCTGCGCATGGGCGTGGTCGGCGTGCTCGTGTTCCTCTTCGGGCGAATGCAGGTGCTTGTCCATGTGCGCCGGCGTGTGCTGGTGCTCGTGTGCCGGCTCGCCGTGGGCATGAGGATGTTCGTGTTCATGCTCGTGGCTGTTGCCGTGGGCATGGGCATGGGCGTGGGCGTGCACCTGCCCGTGTTCGTCTGGGTCTTCATCCTGGTCGTGGGTGTGGACGGCGCCGCCGTGGATGCCAAACTTCACGCCCTCGATGTTCTGCCGTTTCTTGCGCTCGAAGTGCATGTGGAAGTCGCCCAGGTCCAGCTTGGAGAGTTCCCACTCAAAGGTGGACGGCTTTACGCCCAGGTCGCACAACGCGCCGACCGTCATATCGCCGCTGATGCCCGAAAAGCAGTCGAGGAATAGGGTGCGCATTGTAAGAGGAGAGCAGATTTCCGGCAGGTTTGCAGGGGGGGCAGGCGTCGGCTTCCCCGAGCGCAGGACGATCCCGTGAGTCGGGCCGGGACGCAAGTACGCAGCCGCGCCTGGGAAACTTTGCCGCGTTGCGTGGTAGCCAGCGGACGGAACGTTTGCTATATGCAATGGCTTCAGGGACCTGCCCGGTTTTTCATGACGCTGTTTGCTGCTAACCCACGCTCTCTCGGATCGGGTCGTGCCGTCGAACCCAGCCGCCGCCGTGGCGTTCCGGGTGCTCGGGCCGTGAGCGTCGCGTTGGCCGCGGTTCTAGCGCCCTTTTTCGCACCAGGGGTGGTGCGCGGCCAGGCGGCTGGAAGCCCCGCGCCCACCTCAACCCCGGGGAGTGGGGCACGCGCGCCCTTTGGT
>CAXUFU010000438.1:0-2940 GCA_964250275.1 uncultured Chthoniobacterales bacterium
GGATACGAGGGGCGCCTGTTCCCCCCAGAACAATCTTCTAAGATGTGCTCAACTAATATCGCCACCCTTTTAGCGGCGCAAGAACAATTATTAGTTTTCTTTATTCACTCGCGCTCTCGGCAGTCCTGAACGCTTTCTCGTACGCCGCACTCTTGCAGCTCTTTGCCCCAGTGCAATAGCGAAAACTGTGACATCCTTGTCACGCCTGACCTACCCCCCCCATGACGGCAAGGGGGCGCTGCGGGTTCAATCCTTGAGCAACCCGATGATCGCCCGCTCCAAAACCAGACGCGGCTCTAGTTGACCCGTCACGAGCTGTACATTCGCCTGTAAACACGCCTGTAAGCCTTCTCGCAGCCGCTCCAAGCGGAAACGATGGGCTTCCGCGGCGGCGAAGCCCAAGCCAAAGGTATTCAGCGTGCCGTCCTTCTTGCGCGGTAGGTGCGCCGTGGCCTCTTGCGGCAATCGGCTCAGCACCTGGCCGAAGGCAAAAGGCGAGGCCGGCCGCGGCAGCTTATGCCGAACTTGCAAATCTTTGACTAGCAGCAGATTGCGCACGGTGGGCACAAGCACCGCCAGCAGCAAACCGACGGGCGTTTCGCCCTGGTAAAGCAAGCCATCCAGCAACCGCAACGCCCCGTCGAGATCCCGCCGCGAAATCGCGTTCCCCAGCTCGAAAATCACGCCCGCCCGCGAGAGCGGCACCATCGTACGCACCAGGTCGGCATCGATCTCGCGCTGGCCGTTCCCGCCCAAATAGAGTTCCAGCTTCTCCAGTTCGTTCTCGATCTGCCGGGTATCGCCCCCGGTCAGCAGCGTGAAAAGTTCGCGCGCCTCTGCCGTCATCCGCAGGCCGCGCGTGCGTTCATTGACCACCCCGACCGCTTCCTCTTCCCAGCCGTGGCGGGAGGAGTCCAGCCGGTCGTGCACGTGCACCTCGGCCAGCTTGCTTAGCTGCTTGTAGAAACTGCGTCGCTTATCGGTTTCGGTCGCACTGAGCAGGAAACGCACGTCCGGCGCCAACCCTTTCGCCAGCCAGCCGGTCAGTGTCTCCAGCGCCTCGATCACACTGGTCGCACGCCCGAGCGGACTGTCCGCCAAAAAATTGACGCTCTTGAGCCACACGAGCTTGCCCCCGCCGAAAAACGGAAAAGTTTGCAGCGCCTCGATCGTCTGATGGACGCGCACCACTGCCGCCGCGGCGTTATCCACGTTGCCGTCGATGACTTCGACCCCGAACTCCCCGCCGCCCGCTGGCGTCAGGCGCGCCGCGAGATCGATGGCCGCCGCCTTGACCGCCCCCTCGTCGCCCCCGACAACCGTGACGATATTCAGCTTTTCCGGCTTGGTTTTAGCAGTACTGGCCATGCGCATGCCGCGAAGCGGCTCCAAAAAAAGGTAGGGATGGCTCTCCGAGCCGGTCCCAAACTGTCCGGGTAACCGACCGTCCACAACAAGCAACCCCTGTCTTCACACCATGCCAGACCTCCGCCCCGTCCCGCAAAGTAAATTCCCCTGGCGCTCCCCTCCCGAGCCTAAGGCGCCCCCGTCACGCTCGCCGCCGCCACCGCCTGCGTGGCATAAGGCTGAAACTCCGCCTCGAGCATGTGCAGGTTGGCAAACCGGCTGCCGTAGGCGCTGTACAAGGCGCTATCGATCATCCGGCCGGTCGCCAGCTCCTGCAGCAGTTCCCGGAACTTTGCTTTGTCGACGCTATTGAGAAAACGCACCAGCTTCTCCGCTTCCGTGTAAAACGCCACGACCTCCCGGACATCCGCCGGATAGGTCTGCAAGTTCGTTAGTTCCGCCAAAGGCAGGTAGGCCGCGAGCGTCAGCGTCTCGGAACGCGGATGCGAATCGTAACCGCGCGCGCGGTAGTAGCTCGCGTACGCCACGCGCGAGATGTACTCCGCGTACCCTTCGTTGAGCCAGAGCGGCACGTTGGATCCGTAGAAGCGATCGATCACCAGGTGGGCCGTCTCATGCCCGAGCGTGTGCCCTTTGAATTTAAACGCGGGATCGCGCTGGATGAACAACTCCCCGCGGGCATGGATCCCGCCGGTCCAGGGGTCGAGGTTCCCCTTGCTCTGAAACGCCTTCCAGTCCTCCGGCTGCTCGAAGATAAAGATGTGCGCCTTGCGTTCCCAGTGAGACGTATCCTTGCCCAGATCCTGCGCAATCACCCGGTAATAAAACTCCGCTTCCACCGAGACCGGCGTAGCCACGAAACCGTGGAAGTAGTGGTAAACGAAGTTATCGGTCTCGGCGTGTTTCCATTCCGTGGGCCGGATGGAAAGCGCTGCCGTCCCGAGCGGCGTCAGGTACGGATTGGAGAGCGAGCTGAAACTGACTTCCTTCAGTTCGTCGAGCCCCGTCCCCGCCGGCCCCGTGATGGTCGTCCCGGCCAGTTGAGCGCAAGCTATCCTCGGCGCCAGGACCCAAGCTCCCCAGACAACGAAAATCACCAATCTCCGAGCGCAACCAGACACGCCTTCACCAACCAGCAGGATCAGCGCCCGCCCATTAAAAAAGAGGTACGGGCGGGCTCTCCGAGCCGTCCCTAACTGTCAGGATCCCAGCGCTTCGCGACAAGGCATCCATCACCCCACTGCGATGCCCGAGGAATCCGTCTCAGAGTAATCCCTCACCCTTCCTCACCCGGCCTTCTTGAACTTCAACGCCGGCCGCTTCTGCGGCCCGCCGTTAAACCCCCGCGCGCCGCCGCCCGTCCCCCGCGAATAGCTCACCGTTCCCGGCCGCCGCTTCGGCTCGATCTTATCGATGCCGGTGCCCCGCTTTAGCTCCATGATCTGGTCGCGCAAGAGCGCCGCCTTTTCGTACTCCAACCCCGCCGCCGCCGCCGCCATCTCCGTCTCCAACTCCCGCAAGACTTCCGTCACACTGAAATCGCCGCCGCTCTCGCGGATCACGCTCTCCTCC
>CAXUFU010000439.1:0-2925 GCA_964250275.1 uncultured Chthoniobacterales bacterium
GCCCGGTGAGCCGCGCCACGAGGGAGTTTCGGCCGTCGGCGGCGACCAGGAAGCTGCCTTCCGCCGGGTCGCCGTCCTGGACCTCAACGGCAAAACGGGCGCCTTTGGCGTCCGCCGCTCGCCGGTGGATCGCGGTGACGGCGGCGAGTTGGCGCACTTCCGCGCCCGAGCGCACGGCGTGTTCAAGTAACAGCGCGTCGAGCAGGCGGCGTTTAACCGCGATCTCGCCGCGCGGACCGTCCGGCAAGGGCAGCACCACCCGGCGCCCGCGCAGGCTGATGAACTCCACCTGGCGCAAAAGGGTGTGCGGCAAACGGCGCACCTGCTCGGCAACGCCGAGGCGTTCCAGCACCGGCCAGCATTCCGGGTTGAGGCAATCGCCGCAGACTTTGTCGCGCGGGAAAGCCGCGCGCTCCAGGACCAGCACCTGCAAACCCGCCTGCGCGCAGAACGCCGCGCAGCTGGCGCCCGCTGGGCCGCCTCCGACGATGATAGCGTCGTAAATCATGGCAGCTCAGCGTTTGCCTGGAATCCAGACTGTGCCCGGAATCTGCTTTACCCCCCGCCAGCTCTCCGTCTTTTTCATATGCAAAAAATCGCGTTTTCCGTGCTTGCCCTCGTGATCCTGGCGGCTGGCGGCTGGTTCGGCTACCAACAATACACGGTCTTGCAGGCCCGGAAGGTGGCGCATGCGCGCCAGGTCGCTGCGGCCGCCCAGGCCGCGGCGCAACAGGCCGCGCTCACGGCCAAACAACACGCGTTCGCAGTGGCGGCCGAAGCCGAACGCCAAAAGCAGATCGCGGCCGCGTTGGCCGCGCGCACGGAGATCGAAGCCGCGCTCAAGCCGATGAAAGTTACCTCCATCCTGCCGGGCAACCCCGGCTTGGCTATCATCGATAAAGCCGAGTACGCCGAAGGCGATAGCCTCACGCTCGCCGGCGGCAAGCGGCTCTTGATCGCGTCGATCCGCGAGGACGGCGTTGCCCTGGCGAGCGGCAGCCAGACTTTCCATCTGGCTCCTCCGGCTGCCCCGGACCTGGCCGCGGCGCGGAAAGGCCGGTAAGCCGCGGAACCACTCTCTGGCAGACTTCGGCGGACGCAGTTGCTTCGGAAGTCTTTTTGGGCGTGCTTCGAGCGGTGCACCGCGGCGAGACAAAGTATCCGCCGGAAGGATTTTTGCGCAGGCCGGCGGAATTTGCAGCGCGCAGGATGCGGTCACTGCGATTTGGCGGGTACTTACCTGTTTGACCGTGCAGCAGCCAGCCCGCCAGTAGTCCATCCAGCTATGCAATTCCAAGAGTTCTTTGTCACCCATGCCGGACAGGTCGGCCTCAGTTCGGTTCTAACTGAGTACACCCTGGTCGTGACGTTTTTCAGCTTTTTCGCCATGACGATCTTCGCCTTGGCCACGAAGGGTTCCGTCAGCCCGGAGCATCGCACCTCCAGCGTGCTGACGGCGATCATCTGTTTCGTGGCCGGCTGTTCCTACGTGCTCATCCGCGCTTACTATCATGCGATGCTTGAGACCCTGGTGAAAACGCCCGACGCTGCCGCCCGGCACGATTTGCTTTACACCTCCTATTTGGCGATCGGCCAGTACCGCTACATGGACTGGACAGTGACCACCCCGCTGCTGCTCATCAAGAACGTGCTGCTGCTCCGGGTTAAGCCCAGCCAGATCCCGGGGACGCTTTTCGTCCTGGTGACGGCAGACCTGCTGATGATTCTGACCGGCTACATCGGCGAACAGCAGATCGATGCAAACGGCGTGATGCTCTCCGGCCCGCATTACCTCTGGGGATTCATCTCGACCGTCTTCTACGTTATCATCCCGATCATTCTGTACCGGGTTTACCAGCAATATGCCGCGCAATCGGAGCCGGAAGAGCGCCGCGCTTACCGTTGGCTGGGGATCGCTACCATCACCACTTGGGGCGTCTACCCGCTCGGTTACATGGTGCCGACCCTGTTCCCGCAGGCGGACCTGAATTGGGTGCACATCGCCTTCTCGGTGGCGGACGTGTACAACAAGGCTGGCTTGGGCATCGTCGCCTATCTGGCCGCGGCGAAGTTGATGGAAGAAGCGGTACCCAAAGAAGTGGTCATGGCCGGCCGGACGGTAGGCTGAGGCTGACTGACCCACCCCAGGTCACTGACGGAAAGGCAACGAAGTTGCCGCTCGTAACAAGGTAGGGGCGGGCTCTCCGAGCCGGCCCATTTGTTTCCGGGAGACAGGGGCGTCGCGGCAGGCTTTCCGCACAGTTTGGGGACGGCAGCAACGAAGTTGCTGCTCGTAACAAGGTAGGGGCGGGCTCTCCGAGCCGTCCCTTTTGTTGCCGGGAGACGGGGGAGTCGCGGCAGGTTTTCCTGACAGCTTGGGACGGCTCGGAGAGCCCGCCCCTACCTCTTTTTAGATCCGCTACGCGGAAGCCACCCTCCAGAGGCCCACGCTGCCGTCAGCCCTCGGCCACAGCATCGCGCAGGTCGTCGGGCGGCATGTCGGGCGTGCTGGGAAAATGCTCGGCCAATTCACGACCGATGGCCTCGATGGCGGCGATAATCGCGTCTGTATAACGCTCTGCCTTGAGCAATGGCGCCATCGTCGCTTCGACAACGGATTTCCAGAACTCGTCGCCACCGCCTTTTTCGTGGATTCCCTGATCGCCCACCACGGCGTACTTGCGCGCCCGCGGCGAGAAATAAACCAGTACGGCGTTGCGGAGTGCCGTCTGGTTCATGCCGAGCTTGCGAAAACGAGCGTGCGCCGCCGCCAAGGCGTCCTCACGCGCGCGATGGCTGACAAAAACGCGGATGTGTCCGCTCGTCGCGCGCTCCGCCGCGGCGATCGCGGCCGTGATGCGGTCATGATCCAACTGGTTGAGGAAGGCGCTGGTTTTCATCGTCGGCTACATACGAACGTTTTAC